>NZ_SMAB01000004.1 GCF_004342885.1 Tepidibacillus fermentans | reverse complement strand
AGATCCCTTAAAGATGATGAGGTTGATAGGTCCGGTGTGGAAGTACCGTAAGGTATGGAGCTAACGGATACTAATGGATCGAGGGCTTAACCTAATTTCTCATTTGGTGGTTTGCTGCTAGTTTTGAGGGTATACATTAAAAAATAGTTGAACAAATTAAGAAACTATTGTAAAATACAATTTGTTCTAGTCCTTTATCTGGTGACGATGGCGGAGGGGACACACGCGTACCCATCCCGAACACGACCGTTAAGCCCTCCAGCGCCGATGGTACTTGGACCGAAGGGTCTTGGGAGAGTAGGTCGTTGCCAGGCAAAAATATAATATTCCTCGTTAGCTCAGTTGGTAGAGCACTCGGCTGTTAACCGAGTTGTCGCAGGTTCGAGTCCTGCACGAGGAGCCAGTGTGGAGAGGTGTCCGAGTTGGCCGAAGGAGCACGATTGGAAATCGTGTAGGCGTTAACAGCGTCTCGCGGGTTCGAATCCCGCCCTCTCCGCCATGGATTATTTTGAATCATGACGCGGGGTGGAGCAGTTGGTAGCTCGTCGGGCTCATAACCCGAAGGCCGCAGGTTCAAGTCCTGCCCCCGCAACCAATCCTCTAATAGATGGAGCTGTGGTGTAGAGGCCTAACATGCCTGCCTGTCACGCAGGAGACCGCGGGTTCGAATCCCGTCAGCTCCGCCATTTTATAAAAATAAAATAATATAAATAAATTGAATACATATTGACATTTTCAAATTATAAATGCTAATATATTACTCATCTTCTATATGGCTCGGTAGCTCAGTCGGTAGAGCAGAGGACTGAAAATCCTCGTGTCGGCGGTTCGATTCCGTCCCGAGCCACCATTATTATGCCGGCATAGCTCAATTGGTAGAGCAACTGACTTGTAATCAGTAGGTTGGGGGTTCAAGTCCTCTTGCCGGCACCATTTCAGAAATTAGGAAATCTAGGCTAGAAGTAAGAAATAATACTTCAAATGTAAAAAAATGATGATCGGAGTCTAATATTTGGTAATTATATATGGAGGGGTACCAAAGTGGTCAAATGGGGCGGACTGTAAATCCGTTGCGGAAGCTTCGTAGGTTCGAATCCTACCCCCTCCACCATTTAGGGGTGTAGTTTAATGGTAGAACAGCGGTCTCCAAAACCGTTAGTGTGGGTTCGATTCCTGCCACCCCTGCCATTAAAGTTTAATATGGCGGCCGTGGCGAAGTGGTTAACGCACCGGATTGTGGCTCCGGCATTCATGGGTTCGATCCCCATCGGTCGCCCCATGATGATGATTCACTTATTATGCGGACGTGGCTCAGTGGTAGAGTATCGCCTTGCCAAGGCGAGGGTCGCGGGTTCGAATCCCGTCGTCCGCTCCAGATAATGGCGGCATAGCCAAGCGGTAAGGCAGAGGTCTGCAAAACCTTTACCACCGGTTCGAATCCGGTTGCCGCCTCCAATTGAATGACATGCCGGGGTGGCGGAATTGGCAGACGCACAGGACTTAAAATCCTGCGGTAGGTGACTATCGTACCGGTTCAAGTCCGGTCCTCGGCACCATCTTTATTCTCGAGTAAAACACATTTAATTTTCTTGTTCAAGAGAGATTGTTGTATCAATCAACTCTCTAGAAAATAATAAATTACGCCGGTGTGGCGGAATTGGCAGACGCGCGCGACTCAAAATCGCGTTCCCAAAAGGAGTGGGGGTTCGAGTCCCTTCACCGGCACCATACATACTAATTCAAATTTAATATTTAGTCTCTAATAGGATCTTACCTAATATTGGTTAAGATTCTTTTTATTTATGAACGAATTTGTTGCTTCAAAAAAAATCGTGCCTTGAGTACTCAATTCTTTATTGGATTAGGGAAAGAGATATGAAATTTTTATTGCGATTTTGTTACAAAATTGTTGACCTAAGCCAAAAGTCATGGTATATTATCTTTTGTCATGAATTTAATGTAGATTTTTGTCGAAGTTACATAAGCTAGTCCCAACGCGGTTTTTCGTTCCGATCATGGACGAGGAGTCGCGTTTTTTTAATTTTATAAACAGAATGTTGATAAATTTTCACAATTAATAAAAGGTATTTGAGGAAATTGAACGAATGTATTTTCGAAAGGAGGTTACTTATGATCTCTCAATCATTTGAAGTATATACTGATGGAGCTTGTTCGAATAATCAAGCGTCTGGTATGCAACCAGGAGGTTGGGGTGTTGTTTTTACTGATGGAAGATCTTTTTCAGGTGGAGAAAAAAAGACGACAAATAATCGCATGGAACTAACTGCTGTGATTGAAGCACTGAAAAATACCCCGCCTGGTAGTCTTGTAACCATCTACTCTGATTCTGCTTATGTGATTAATGCTTTTAACCAAAATTGGATTAAAAATTGGTTACGAAATGGCTGGAAGACTTCCCAAGGAAAACCTGTAGAAAATCAGGATCTTTGGAAGGTTTTGATTCCTCTCGTGCAAGATCGAACAGTAAAGTGGGTGAAAGTAAAGGGTCATGCAGGAAACCATTGGAATGAGTTGGCTGATCAACTAGCGGTTAAGGCAATAGCAAAAGATGATTTAAAAAAAGATGATTTAAAAGAAGATCAACCGATTACGATTACTTTGTCCAAGGCAAATTATGATTTATTAGTGGAAAAACTTAGCCAATTGGCGGAACAAGATCCCTCCCTAAAAATTCTATTGAACGAATTAATAAGACAGGATTAACGCAAAGAAAATACATGATTACCAGAAATTCATCACTACTATTCTTTTTTCGTATGTCCTATAATATAGTTCTAGCTATGATTAGAATAGAGTGATGAAAATGAATCAAGAGCTAAAAAAACAATTGATTAAATATGCAAAAAAAATCGGAATCGATAAAATTGGATTTACTTCTGCAGATCCATTTCCAGAATTAAAAGAAATTCTCATTCGTCATCGGGAATTAGGTTATGAATCTGGTTTTGAGGAAAAGGATTTAGAGAAAAGAACCGATCCTAAATTAAGTTTATCAGATGCCAAATCGATGATTGCGATTGCAATCGCTTATCCGTCTAAAATAGAAACACCCCCAAAAAGTACAAAAGGGGAATACAGGGGGTTTGTATCAAGATCTGCATGGGGAATCGATTACCATCTCATACTTCATAAGAAATTAAACCATTTGGGTCAGTTTTTAAAAGAGTTGGTTCCTTCAGCTGAATATGTCGTAATGTCTGATACAGGAGCATTATCTGACCATGCTGTAGCAGAAAGGGCGGGGATTGGTTGGATTGGAAAAAACTCGCTACTGATTACTCCTGAATTTGGTTCTTATGTCTACCTTGGGCAAATTATTACGAACATCTTTTTTCCTGAAGATCATCCGATGGAGAATCAATGTGGAGATTGTACCCGTTGTATAGATGCCTGTCCTACTCAAGCGATTGTAAATCCGTACCAAGTAAATGCAAAACAATGTTTATCTTTCATTACTCAAAGGAAAGATATGTTAGAAGAACATTGGATGGAAAAGTTAGGGAATCGGATTTATGGTTGTGACACTTGTCAAATTGTCTGCCCGAAAAATAAAGGAATTAATCCGATACATCAAGAATTGACACTCCCTAATCCTGAATTAGCAAAACCTTTACTAAAACCTTTGTTAACCATATCAAACAAAGAATTTAAACAGACTTGGGGCCAGACAGCAGCTGCTTGGCGAGGGAAAAAACCACTACAAAGAAATGCGATCATCGGCTTAGCCCATTTTAAAGATGAATCATCATTACCTTTATTAAAAAAAATCCTAGAAGAAGATGAGAGGCCGATGATTCGACAAACAACGGCTTGGGCAATTGGAAAAATTGGAGGAGAAAAAGCAAAAGAGATTTTGGAATCTGCGAAATTTAAAGAAAAAGACGGAAAAGTGTTCAATCAGATTATCAAATCCTTAAAAAGTCTTGCAAATGAAGATATACTCGATTCGCCATGCAAGAAATAAACCGTTACCATTAGTAAAAACCAACCTCTTGGGGGGAGATCGATGAAATCATCATCGAGAGTGATTTATTATTCGGAATTAGAGACACCGATTGGCTATTTAACCATTGCAGCAACGACAAAGGGTGTTTGTTGGATAGACTTTGGAAACAGTAAAGATACGTTCCCGTCCTTGCAAAGATGGACGAAACGCTGGCTAAATACGGAACAATTTCTACCTGCTCAAAATGAATTAGATGAGGTAAAACAGCAGTTAACCGAATACTTTGATAAAAAGAGAAGGACATTTAACGTTCAAGTCGATCTTTATGGTACATCTTTTCAAAAGTTAGTATGGCAAAGTCTATTTACCATTCCTTATGGACAAGTCCGTTCTTATAAAGATATTGCCATACAAATTAATGCTCCAAAAGCAGTAAGGGCAGTTGGAGGAGCAAACCATCAGAACCCTGTGCCGATTATTGTCCCTTGTCATCGTGTAATTGGAACAAATGGCAATTTGGTAGGGTATGGTGGAGGAATTGAGATTAAGAAATTTCTTCTTAACCTAGAAGGTTATCCAGTAGAAGAAAGTTAATAGCTAAAATAGATTGTGTGATGCTCTGGTCGGGCATCCTTTTTTCATATTTTTCTTCCCTTTATCATAAATTGTGCGTGAGGGGGGATCATATGGGCATTTATGACCGTGAACGTGCCGTGGCCTATGCGGAGCGATGGTGGAATAGTTATAATCCTCGTTTTCGACGGTTTGAAGTGGATTGTACAAATTATATTTCCCAATGTTTATTAGCAGGAGGAGCTCCAATGACCTATTTAGGGGATCGGGGAAAAGGATGGTGGTATAAAGGAAGTGGAAAATCAACGGATACATGGAGTTATTCTTGGTCTGTTGCTCATAGTTTACGCTGGTATTTGCAGACAAGTAAAACGGGATTAAGAGCTACAGAAGTAAGTTCACCTGATCAACTGAAATTAGGTGATGTCATCTGCTATGATTTTAATGGAGATGGACATTGGCAGCATAATACGATTGTTGCAGGGTTTGATGCATTAGGTATGCCATTAGTAAATGCTCACACCGTTAATTCTAGAATGAGGTATTGGTCCTATCAAGATTCGTATGCTTGGACTCCCCAAATTCAATATAAATTTTTCCATATTCATGATCATTTCTAGATTCTGAACTATAGAATATAAGCATCTCAAGAATATAAGCATCTCAATATTGAGATGCTATTTTCCTTTTCTTTCATAAATGGATTTGTAGTATAATGGAAGGGATTATTTGGTTAGACTTGCTATGAGGTGAAAAAGAAATGGCGTTAAATATTGTCCTACACGAACCAGAAATTCCGGCTAATACCGGCAATATTGCCCGTACTTGTGCCGCGACGGGAACAAGGCTTCATTTAATTCGACCACTTGGTTTTTCAACCGATGATAAAATGTTAAAAAGAGCTGGACTAGATTATTGGCATGCGGTTGATATCTATTATTATGATTCGATCGAGGAGTTGTATGCGAAATACCCAAATGCTCGATTTTTTTATGCAACAACAAAAACAGATCAAAAATATACGGATATGGCCTATCAAGATGAGGATTTTTTTGTTTTTGGGAAAGAAACGGCTGGTATTCCAATGGAGATTTTAAAGAAAAATTGGGATCACACAATTACGATTCCCATGGGAGAAGCAGTACGTTCTCTTAATTTATCGAACTCTGCAGCGATTGTCATATATGAAGCATTACGACAACTTAATTTTATAGGATTGAAATAGGGGGAAAATGAATAATGAATATACCACACGTTCATTTTGCAATTATCCAAGGTTCAAGTACATTTTCAATCAACTTTCCAGAAGATTTAAAGCGTGATGATGTTAAAGTTTTGGAAACCGAGCTTGTCTTTGACACACCTTTTGGTAAAGGACCAAAATTGAAGTTGATTCAAGTAGGAGATAAAAAAGTTCTAACCGTTCGCATGCATGGATGGAGACCTGAAGAGGGGATTCCAAGGGGAGTTGCATCTCAACAACTTTTTTGGATTTTTGGACAGGCAGGGGTTAAGAAAATTTTTGCAGAAGGTGGCGTTGGTAGTATTAATCGACTACTTGAGTTACGCGATCTAGTTATTGTGGATGACTATATTGACCATTCCATGCGACAAGATGTTGGATTAGGCGGACCTTACCTTCTGACAATGAGAGATCCGATCTGTCCTACTCAAGCGCAAGCTCTAACGAAAGTCGCAAAACAACGTGTAGAATCTTTAGGCCGTCATGTTTTTCATCGTGGGATTTATGTGAATACTGATGGAAGACACTTTGAATCGAGAGCAGAGGTTCAGATGTTTCGTACATGGTTTGCTGATGTTGTCGGGCAAAGCATTGCACCTGAGGTCTATCTAGCAAGGGAAATTGGGGCTTGTTATGCCGGAGTTTATATGGTTGTGAATTATGCGGAAGGAATCATTAAAGATTGGGAGCACAAGGATCTCAGCGATATTTTTTACCAAGAATCCTATACGATTGGCAATATTCTAATCGATGCCATGAATGAAATTGATGAACGGCAAGAGCATTGTCATTGTCTTGAATATCGGAAAGATACGTTACTAAAAGAAAAATAAATGGATTAGTTTGGTGAAGTTTAAATTTTTGCTCTTTGACAAGTTTATGATGCGAACAGGGGGATGCTATGAAAATTACTGTAATATCTGATACCCATATTCCAAGAAGGGGAAAGTGGATTCCTGACATCGTGTTTCAGTCGATTGAATCATCAGATTTAATTATTCATGCAGGGGACTTTACCTCTTATGAGTTATTAGTTGATCTTCAATCGATCAAACCACTTGAAGGGGTTGCTGGAAATAACGATGGGCCGGAAATCCTCATGCAATTAGGAAAGAAAAAAATTGTGCAATATGCAGGCTATCACATTGGCATCATTCATGGAGATGGAATATATGGTACAACGATTCAACGAGTGAAACAGGCTTTTGCAAAAGATAGAGTGGATATTGTGGTCTTTGGTCATAGTCATCAGGCTTACCAAGAATGGGATGACGGAGTACTTTATTTTAACCCAGGTTCGCCAACAGATAAACGAAGGAGTCCTAAATATTCTTTTGGTGAACTTGAACTTGGGGAAAAAATTGAACCCAAAATTCATTACTTTTTGTAATTTTCTTCTTTCTGGGTAGAATAATGAAAGACTAATTTTTATGAGGTGAGAACATGTATGTAGTCATGAATCATTTATTTGTCCCAGAAAAAGAGGTTGAACATCTCAAAAAAGTGTTTGTACACAGTACGGAATCTATGAAGCAAGTGAAAGGGTTTATTGATTTTCAACTGATGTATTCGAATGATCAACAGGATCTATTAGTTTATACCAAATGGCAAAGTCAAGATGATTATCATGCGTGGAAGAACAGTGAAGCCTTTCATCAGGCCCATCAAGGTATGCATGATGGCAAAATAGACTCAAAAGTAGAAACGTTTAATATTATTCCGCTATAAAAATAGGTTTGTATATTCCATTGCTCCAAAAACTTTTCATTCCTTATCCAGATACATGAAAATTGTATCTGGATTTTTTTGCTTTTGAAAGTAGAAACAAACCTAGTTCGGATGCATACAATTTAAAATAATTATATTTTTTTCACCCAAAGTTCTCACTTTATTCATCAATTTCATCATGTACCATAAGACAGAAGAATATAGTAGTAAAAAGAAAGTTTTATGTTGATAAAGGAAAAGTGATAAAATCTCTTTTTAAGAGAAAGAAAGGAGGCTACTATGGATATTTTAAATAAGATTGCAAGGTATCAAGAGAGGGAAAAACAGTTGGCTTGGGAAGGCACCTTTGTTGATTACTTAGAGATCGTGAAGAAAAATCCACATGTAGCTCAAACTGCCCATTCTAGGGTTTATCAAATGATTGTTGATCATGGTATTGAAATGATTGATGGAAATAAACAATATAAATTTTTTAGCAATGAGCTTTTTGGATTAGATGAAGCGATTGAACGGTTGGTGGAGGAATATTTTCATTCTGCGGCAAAACGCTTAGATGTGAGAAAAAGGGTACTTCTACTTATGGGACCCGTTAGTGGAGGGAAATCCACCATTGTTCAGATGTTAAAAAGGGGGCTTGAGGCTTTTACACGCACAGATAAAGGCGCTTTATATGGGATTAAAGGCTGCCCCATGCATGAAGATCCTCTTCACTTAATCCCTTACGATTTACGACCAGAATTTGAAGAAGAATTTGGAATAAAAATTGAAGGGAATCTATGTCCATTATGTCAGTTAAATTTGGAAACAAAATATCAGGGAAGAATTGAAGATGTAGAAGTAGAACGGGTCTTATTTTCTGAAACAAAACGTGTAGGCATTGGAACGTTTTCCCCTTCTGATCCAAAGTCCCAAGATATTGCTGATTTAACAGGAAGTATCGATTTTTCCACCATTGCTGAATATGGATCAGAATCAGATCCACGTGCTTATCGGTTTGATGGGGAATTAAACAAGGCCAACCGAGGTTTAATGGAATTTCAAGAGATGTTAAAAGCCGATGAAAAATTCTTATGGAATCTATTATCTCTCACTCAGGAAGGAAATTTTAAGGCAGGAAGATTTGCGCTGATTTCAGCAGATGAACTGATCGTGGCCCATACGAATGAAGCAGAATATAAAGCTTTCATTAGTAATAAAAAGAATGAGGCTTTACAATCAAGGATTATCGTCATGCCCATTCCTTATAACTTGAGGGTAACAGAAGAAGAAAAAATCTATAAGAAGTTGATCTTCCAAAGCGATATTAAAGATGTGCATATTGCGCCACATGCTTTAAAAACGGCTGCTATCTTTAGTATCCTGACACGACTAAGAGAATCCAAAAAACAAGGGATGGATATTTTAAAGAAAATGCGTCTCTATGATGGTCAGGATGTAGAAGGTTTCTCAGAAGCAGATATAAAGGAATTACGTTCAGAATATCCAGACGAAGGAATGACGGGTATTGACCCACGTTATGTGATTAACCGAATTTCGAGTGCATTGATTAAAGAAGATACGAAATGTATCAATGCGTTAGACTTACTCCGTGCATTAAAAGACGGATTAGATCAACATCCATCGATTACAAGAGAAGAACGAGAAAAGTACTTAAACTTTATTTCAATCGCTCGAAAGGAATATGATATCGAGGCTAAAAATGAAGTACAAAAAGCATTTGTTTATTCTTTTGAAGAATCTGCAAAAACTTTAATGGATAATTACTTGGATAATGTTGAAGCCTATGCCAATATGACAAAAATTCGTGACCCGATAACAGGTGAAGAACTTCCACCAGATGAACGATTAATGCGTTCAATTGAAGAACAAATTGGTATTTCTGAAAATGCGAAAAAGGCATTTCGCGAAGAAATCTTAATTCGGATTTCTGCTTATGCTAGAAAAGGGAAAAAATTTGATTATAAGAGCCATGATCGTTTACGTGAAGCGATTCAGAAAAAATTATTTGCTGACTTAAAAGATGTCGTTAAGATTACCACTACATCAAAAACGCCTGATGAAAATCAATTAAAAAAGATTAATGAAGTTAGTAAGACATTAATTGATGAATATGGGTATTGTCCAGTTTGTGCGAATGATCTATTGAAATATGTGGGTAGCCTCTTAAATCGCTAGTTGAGAGGAGGGAATAAAATTTGAATGAACCTCTCTTTAGCATCTCCAAAGAAGATTGGTCTTTACACCGAAAAGGGTACGAAGATCAAATGCGGCATAAACAAAAAGTCCGAGAAGCGATTAAAAAAAATCTCCCTGATTTAGTAAGTGAAGAGAGTATTATCCTCTCTAATGGAAAAGAAATTGTGAAAATTCCCATTCGCTCGTTAGATGAATACCGTTTTCGTTATAATTACAATAAACAAAAATTAGTCGGTCAAGGAAAAGGAAAGGTTGGCGATGTACTAGGGAGAGATGATAGCGGCCAACCGGGACCTGGAAAAGGTGACGGTGCTGGAGATCAGCCTGGAGTAGACATTTATGAAGCAGAAGTTACAGTAGAAGAAATCGAGCAGATGTTGTTTGCTGATCTGGAGTTACCGAACCTAAAAAATAAACCAAATCAGAAGATGATTGTTGAAGATATTCGCTTCAATGATGTTCGTAAGAAAGGTCTGATGGGCAATATCGATAAAAAACGGACGATTTTAGAAAATTTAAAACGAAACAGTCTGAATGGTAAAGCAATGATTAAAAACATCTCGATCGATGATCTTCGCTTCAAAACCTGGGAAGAAATTATCAAGCCACATTCTCAAGCGGTAGTCATAGCGATGATGGATACGAGTGGCAGTATGGGAATGTTTGAGAAATATGTAGCACGTACTTTTTTCTTCTGGATGGTTCGGTTTTTACGGACAAAATACGAGCATGTTGAGATTGTTTTTATTGCTCACCATACAGAAGCAAAGGAAGTGACGGAAGAGGAATTCTTCACACGTGGGGAAAGTGGGGGAACCATTTGTTCTTCCGCTTACCGCAAAGCACTTGAAATCATTGATTCTAGATATCCACCAGACCGTTTCAATATTTATCCTGTACATTTTTCCGATGGAGATAATTTAACTTCAGATAATGAGCGAAGTCTAAATGCTGTAAAAGAACTATTGAAACGTTCCAATATGTTTGGCTATGGGGAGATTAATTCTTATAACCGTCACTCGACTTTGATGAGTGTGTTTAAAAATATAAAAGATGAGAAGTTTCGTTCCGCCGTAATACGCGAGAAATCAGAGGTATATCAAGCATTAAGGACCTTCTTTTCAAAAAATGAGGCGAATCAGGATTAGGGGGGGGGAGATGAATGGATGACTTAAAAGAATTAGAGCGAGCAATTGCAGAGATTAATGAGATTGCCCAAGGATTTGGTCTCGATCCATTTCCAATGAGATATGAAATCTGCCCTCCAGATATTATTTATACATTTGGCGCTTATGGAATGCCAACTCGTTTTTCTCACTGGAGTTTTGGGAAGGCATTCCATCGAATGAAACTGCAATATGACTTGGGATTGAGTAAAATCTATGAGCTTGTGATTAACTCCAATCCCAGTTATGCCTTTTTACTTGAAGGAAACTCACTGATTCAGAATAAATTAATCGTGGCACATGTCTTGGCTCATACCGATTTTTTTAAAAATAATGCGTATTTCTCGAAAACAAATCGAGATATGGTCGAAAGTATGTCGGCAACAGCAGAACGAATTCATAATTATGAAATTCAGTACGGAAAAGATGTAGTAGAGAATTTCTTAGACGCCGCGTTGTCGATTCAGGAGCATGTGGATCCAAGTTTAGTGGTTCCTAAACTAAGATATGATTTACAAGAGGAAGAAGTAGAAGTTGCTCCCAAGAAACCACCAACACCTTATGATGATCTATGGAAATTAGATCGGAATGAGAAAGAAATAAAAACGCCACAAAAAGAACGCAAACTTCCACCACGACCGGAAAAGGATCTTCTTCTTTTTATTCAAGAATACAGTCCCATCCTCGAAGAATGGCAACGAGACATCTTGACAATGTTAAGAGAAGAAATGCTCTATTTCTGGCCACAAATTGAAACCAAAATCATGAACGAAGGTTGGGCTTCTTATTGGCACACCAAAATTTTGCGAGAGATGGATTTAACAGAGGAGGAGACAATTGAATTTGCCAAGTTAAATGCCGCTGTCGTACAGCCATCGAGGACATCGATCAATCCATATTATCTAGGGATTAAACTCTTTGAAGATATTGAAAAGCGTTGGGATAACCCAACGAAAGAAGAACAAGAACGATTTGGAAGAAAACCAGGGCAAGGAAGGAAAAAAATCTTTGAAGTGAGGGAAGTGGAACGAGATATTTCATTTCTGCAAAATTATTTAACCAAAGAAAATGTGAAAGAGATGGAGCTTTATCTCTATCAAAAAAAGGGCAACGAATGGGTGATCGTCGAGAAGGATTGGGAAAAAATTCGAGATCAATTGGTTCAAGCCAAGGTGAATGGTGGATTTCCATATATTGTCGTAGAGAATGGAGATTTCTTACGTAACGGTGAACTTTATCTGAAACATCAATATGAAGGAATCGAACTCGATATCCGCTATGTGGAAAAGACACTTCCCTATGTCTATCAGCTCTGGGGAAAAACGGTACATCTTGAAACGAAGATTGAAGAACGTTCAGTCCTATTTTCCTACGACGGCAAAAAGGTATTCAGGAAATTTTTATAGAGTGGGTATCTTAACCCACCTTATTTTTGTTAACTTACAAGTCACTTAGGAAATATTTAAGGTGTATAGCGGTAATTGAATCGTAATCGTGGTTCCTTTTTTTTCCTCGCTTTGAATATTCATTATTCCTTTGTGAATTTCTATAATTTTGCGACTGATCATAATTCCTAAGCCGGTACCATTTTTCTTCGTTGTAAAAAATGGTTGACCAATTTTATCCATTATGTCTTTAGGAATACCACAACCTTGATCAATAATACGGATCTTTGTAAAAGAGGATGCTTTGGTTACGTCGATTCTAATTTGGCCTCCATTAGGCATCGCTTCAATTGAATTTTTAATTAAATTGAGAAAGACTTGCTTTAATTGGTTTTCATCGCATTCGATCCATAAAGGTTCATTTGCCAAGTTGCTGATTAATTCAATATTATGTAAGGTGGCCTGAGGCTGCATAAGCGCAATCACGTGATGAATAATCGATTGAATCGATTGCTTATGAAATACAGTAACTTGAGGTCTAGTAACGACTAATAATTCACTAAGGATTAATTCAATACGCTGAAATTCTGAATGAATGATATCGAAATAATTTTTTTCGATGATACCACTTTCAATTAATTGTAAGAATCCTTTTATCGAGGTAAGGGGATTACGGATTTCGTGAACTAATGCTGCGGAGAGTTGGCCAATCAAAGATAATTTTTGTATATTTCTTGCTATTTCATACATCTTCTTGTTTTCAGTCTTATTGATCAAATTTTCAAATTTATCAATCAACGGCGTAATGACCACTCCTATCACCCTTGTAAAATTTTTCTTTATTTTAACATAAAATTCAAGAATTTTCATAATTTTTTTAAAATTTATGAAATGGAGATGCATTAGTTTCTTACTTTTTGCTGCTTTTGTTTAAAAAAGCTAATTCCTAACAATAGCAAGGGAATCATAAAACCAAAAAGCAGGGCATAAGGAGTCCAAGTTGTTGTCGCAAATTCAGAAACTTCTATAATATTTTTATTGAGAATAATTGATAAAGAAATCACAATTATGAGTAATGGAAGAACAATGATGCGATAATCCGTTAAATTGAATACTTGTGCAAACGCTAATACCCCTGCATAAAAACTAAGAGTCATTTTTATATAGAGGGTAAGTAAATAAGATAGAGAAATCATAGCCTCCAACCTTGTCAAAAAATCCCCTATTTTAATTAATCGAGCCATCTTTAGCGTAGGAAAAATAGCCATTTCGGTTAGTGGTACGTCTAATACGAGGATCGCGCCCAGAGTAATGAGCGTTAAAGTTAAACCGCCAATCACTACTCCACTTATCCACACGTTCTTGAGATGTTTTTGGTTATTTACAAAAGGGAAAATCATAAGAAATACCACTAATTCTGCAAAGGGAAAACCAAGGACAGGCATAGCTCCTTTTAAGATTGGTTTTATTCCTTCGGCAAAAAGAGGAAATATCCTTTTTGTTTCTATTAAAGGAAAAAGTAGAAATAAAGTGAACCATATGCCACTAACCATAAAAGGTGTAAAAAGTTCGTTGGAACGTCCGATTCCTTCAATCCCTTGCACCGTTACCATATAGATTAAGATACCAGCCATTAATGCAAATGTAATCGGTGGCGTTTCTGGCATAATCGCAGTAGTAGAAAAATCTGTCGCATTCCGCATCACTAAGGCGCTTAAATGAAGGAAAAACCATGCATACAATAATCCGATGACTTTACCAATTGGCTTACCTAGTAGCGTTTCCATGATTTCGATTAACGTTTGTTTTGGGTATTGCTTCGCTAGGGTCACCATGATCGATATGAATCCGATTGCTAAAATGGTTGCCGATAATATAGAGAGCCAACCATCTTGTTTTGCTTTAGCCACTACAGTTGATGGGATCATTAATACGGCACTTCCTACTGTAAAGCTAATCACTAAGAGCCCAAATTGTAATCGATTGATCACTCCGTTTTCTAACATACATCTACCTCCAAATGTCGTTGAATTCAATTCAACAATTGATCAATCCATTGTTGAACGGGTTGAAAAAGAAGTCGGATGCCATTGGTTGGGTTAGGGATATAAAGGTTTAACATCTTGCCAATCGCTAGGTAAGCAGCCAAAATCATCAAACCTATATAAGCGTAAATTTCTTTTTTTTGTTTTTCTCGAAAAAGAGGTTTCAGTTGAATGTAAGAAACAAACAAAATAAAAAGCCCGACTCCGATGACCATCATTGATTTCCTTTCATTATCAATTTAATTTAGAAAAACTTATTTTAACAATCCGGTTTCATAAATAGTGGTATTCACTTTTACTCTGACGGTTAATTCACCAAATTCTTTTTCCCAATTGTTTTCAAGTTTTTTCCATTCCTTTGGGTATTCTCGTTTGAACTCCTCTCCAAAACCAAAGATGTCTGCCTTATATTTTTTTTGCGCCTTTTGAATGACATGCTCTACTTCTTTTTTCACTTCATGATTCGTGACCGTTTCTAGTTTTTTAATGAGCGATTGATTTGTTAAATCTAAAGGCATGCTTATCTCTGCAACATTAACAACGAGCTTGATCTCTAGATCAACTTGAGGTTTCCCATGAACAAGTTTTGTTTTCATTTTGGTTTTGGAGCTTATAATTTCCATTGTATGATGATGCCCATGAAAAGAAATGGGCAACACGCCTTTATCGACCTTATCGGTTACAAAAAGGAGACCCCTTGCTTCATCACTATTAAGAAAACCGATTAATTTATCTTTCTTAAAGACGGCAAACCCTTCCGTTTTTATAATAGTGTCTGGTTTTGACAATTGTGTGTGTTCCAATGTATCCTTATTAGGGCTAATCGGCGAGTTAAAAACATAAGGAATAATGGCGCCCCTTGTAGGATTTGATAAAACATTGATCAACTCCCTTAATTCCACGGTAAGAGTAAAACCCCCAGACTTTTGCGCATTTTCTAGGTGCTTTTTGATGGAAACCCCATTGATTGAATCAAGGGCTAATTGAGTGGTTAAGATCTCTTCTGCCTTTTGCCCTTTCGTAACTAAAACAGGTGCATTTATCCGTATCTCTGCATCCCGGATTAAAAAATCAACAAAAGCTTTAATCCCGCTTTTTCGCACCAATTCTTCATTAAAAATCCATGCCTGAGTGTGGGCAAAATAAAGCCTGCGAGACATTTCTCTTGTTGCTTTGCGCACCGCGTCAAATACCGTTTTCCCTGTAGACTTTATAGTAATAAAAGGAGTCATCGTACTGCTTACTCCTTGTTTCCCAGAGATTGAAGAAGGGTTAACGATCTGAAAAATCACGGTAATTTCTCCTTTTTTAGGGCCTGGATCAATACCTGCTGCTGTGACAATGGCAAGTTCATTTAGTTCACGCCGATTCCAACACCCTGTCGAAAAGAAGATGATAAAACTGATAAAAAGAAAAAGAGATAGGATCCTTTTGTTCATGATGGATCGCCCTCCTGTTTATTGCGCCTTCGGCTTTTTGGCGGATGGGGGATAGTAGGTTTTTCGCGAACTTCATTTGCTTGACTAAAAAGTCTTGGCCGGCTTAACATCATAAACCAAGGAATGCGCATCAAGATATCTTTTTGATCGCTAAGATTAAAAGGCGCGAGTCCATTTAAATAAGGAATTCCAAAGGAACGCAACCCAACTAAATGGATGGCAATCATCATTAAACAAAAAAAAATCCCAAACAGACCAAAGCTTGCACTTAAAACAAGCAAACCAAAGCGGATAATCCGTGCTGCAATGGCTAAATCTACAGAAGGAGCTGTAAAACCAGCAATGGCTGTCATGGAGACGATAATTACCATTGCTGCTGAAATAATTCCTGCTTCAACGGCAGCTGTTCCAAGAACTAATGCTCCGACAATGGAGACCGCTTGCCCTACTGCTCTTGGCATCCTTATTCCTGCTTCCCGCAGCACTTCAAACGTTAATTCCATCATCAGGGCTTCTACAAAAGCAGGAAAAGGTATCCCTTCTCGTTGTGCTGCTATGCTAATCAACAAGGTGGTTGGCAATAACTCTTGATGAAAGGTAGTAACTGCCACATAAAGGGAAGGTAAAATCATCGAAAGCATAAAAGTGGCAATCCGCAATAAGCGCAATAAGGAAGCCATAGGAGCGCGGATATAATAATCATCTGCTGCATCAAAAAACCTAACAATTGTGGCAGGAACAACCAAAACGAATGGGGTTCCATCCACGAGGATCACAATTTTTCCTTCTAATAATTCTGCTGCAGCGATATCAGGACGTTCTGTATTAAAGATAGTAGGAAATAACGACCACTTGGCGTCCTGGATAAATTCTTCAAGATAGCCGCTTTCTAGGACACTGTCGATTTTAATCTTGCTTAATCTGTTTCGCACTTCTTCTACGATTTTTGGGTTGGCATTCCCTTCGATATACATGATCCCGACAGTCGTTTCTGTTAATGTTCCAATTCTCATTTGTTCTAATCGCAACTTGGAACTGGGAATTTTTCTCCGAATCAGAGCAGTATTGGTGCGAATATTTTCTGTAAACCCTTCCCGTGGACCTCTTAAGACCACTTGATTTTCTGGTTCCGTTACTCCCCGAGTTTCCCAACCTTTCGTACTCGCAAGGATCGCCCTTTTTTCACCATCGATAAGAATTACTGAAGATCCTCTGAGAAGATCATTGATGATTTTCTTTTGATCTTGGGATTCTTTTACTTCGCCAATATTTAATAATTGATCCTTAACGATATTAAACGGAGATAAGCTGGATCGGTCAGTTGGGTATTCGGTTAATAAGGATTTGAAAAAGTTGCTAATCATACTGTTGCTTACAAGACCATCGGTAAAGAGCAGGGCAGCAGGAATCTTTTTTTCCTTCCCCAAAGTAAAGCGTCTTACAATCACATCCGGACTATTTCCCAAAAGATTCATGATTTGCGAAATGGTTTCTTCCAAATTAGTTGAAATGGGTGTGATGGGACTTTTTTCTTCTATCTGTAAATGCTGTTTATTTCTTCTATATAATTTTTGAAACCAAGAGCGAATGGACATCTCTTCTCACTTCCCAATTCTGGTGATTAATTGATAGTATGGTAATTTTTTTTGTAGATTATGCATAACAAAAATTTCCCAATTCCCTCTATTTCAATGGCTTTTCGTTTTTGGTAGATTTTACATGCCTTATCGACGTTGATCTATGTTACTATGTAACTACACAAACAAATAAATCTAAATCTATGAAAAATCGGATTTAATCCATCTGATGGTTTCATAGATTTAGAGAAAAATAGGAGGTATGTATGAGATATCAAGCGAAGCGGCTGGTTGCTTTGGCACTTGCATTTACGATGGTTTTTGGGGGTTCTTTTGCCTTCTGGCCAGGTACATCAGTTCAAGCAGCAACAGTATCAAGTACAGACATTTCAAAGCAAGCGATAAGTTTAATCGGTACGCCATATCAATATGGTGGAGCATCCCCACAGACTGGATTTGACACATCAGGGCTTGTCTATTATATCTATCAAAAAAGCGGTATGAACGTTCCTAGAACGGTAAAATACCAAGCATTTTATGGAATTCATGTGGAGCGTAATCAATTACAAGCTGGAGACGTTGTTTTTTTCTCCTATAAAGGTGATTATCCCAATTTTGTAGGAATTTATGTAGGAAATGGCCAATTTGTTTCATCAGTAAGTGGAAAGGTGGCTATCCACTCTTTAACTTCTGTCTATTATAATAGTAAGTATTTTGGCGCTAGAAGATTTATCACAGATGGACAAGCTGTAGCAAAGCCTACAACTGTAGTATCAAATAATACAACAAGTAATACAGGCTCTAGTTCAAGTAATGTACCAACTACAACGCATCAATCTCCAACGCTAACAAATCAATTAGCAGATGCCATTATTCAAACAGGTTTGAAATATTGGGGTGTGGATTATAAATTTGGCGCCGATTATGATAAAGATGGTTCCTATCTATTTGATTGTTCTAGCTTTACGCAAAAAGTTTACGGGGAAAATGGCATCAAACTTCCTCGTAGTTCTCGACAACAGTCAACGGTAGGAACTTATATAAAGAGAAGTGACATCAGAAAAGGAGACTTATTATTCTTTGCAACTGCTGGTAAGTATGTAGATGGTAAACCTTATGTTGACCATGTAGGGATTGCTCAAGAAGTATTATCGAATGGAACAATTAAAATTCTCCACACTTACAAGCCAGGGCTTGGAGTAACGACATCAATGATGTATCCTAACTCTGGATACTGGAATAAGACCTTTTTATTTGCAAAAAGAGTGATTCAATAATAAAAATGAGGTTCGGATTATCCGAGCCTCATTTCTTGGGAGCAATATCTTCCTTACCCTAATACGCTCGGCTTGTATCTTCTATAAGCTGATTCTTTAAAGCGAGTTGGAATATACAAACCTATTTCAATGAACTTCTATTTTCCCACTCTTCTATGCTCCAATCTCCCCATCCTAAAATCAATGTTGGTTTTCCGGTTGGTCCTCTTGTTAAGGCAAAAGCTTGCATTCCCGTTGCGAAACAAAGTTTAAGACTCGGTATATTATCATTAGCCACCTTTACATAGAAACGGCCTAAGAATTTTTGTGCTTCTGTTATCAGTTCATAGGCTACACCCTTCTTACGAAATTTTGGATGGACAACGATAAACGCTTGATTGAGTCCATAATTGATAATAACTAAAACACCAACAATTATTTTCTGATCAACTATGACATAAATAAGGTCGCCATTTTCAGGGGTAAGCTTTTTGAAAGGAGTTTGTTTTAACCAATCGATGGCTTTTTTGGTAATATGGTTATCTCCATATTTTTGGATAAAGCGAATCAGCATTTGCCGATGTTGGTCATTCGTATCTCTTGTGATTTTGATCATCCTCATACTTTCCCTCCTTTAGGGACAAAACCAGATAAATAGCGGAAGTATTGAATTAAGCGTAAAAGAGATGTTTCTCGAATATTTGGTTCGTCAAATTCCATCGGTTTGGCATTGGCTTCAAAGAACCAGAGATTTCCGTTTTTGTCAATTCCTAAATCCATTGACATTTCACCAAGGGGATGTTTGATTTTGCTTTCAATATGTTCAGCGATTTTCACTGCGAGCATTGTTGTTTTTTCTTTCCATTCATTTGACTGTTGATCATCTTTAAAGGTTTCTTTAAAGACTTGATCCACCGATTGAATATATCCACCTTGGGGAACATGGGTGGTAATGCTTTGCTCTCCAGCTACGCGTACACCGATACCAGTCACTTTCCACTGGTTTTTCCCGTTTTTTTGGACCAATACTCGGAGGTCATAGGGTTGTTGTTGATAAGTGTTTAGAAAAATACCTTGTTGAATAATATATTTTTTGTTCTTGGCAAGGGAATGGACTTTCTGCCATAAGGATTGGAAGTTTCTAAAACTTTGGTGATAGGTCATTTGCCTGGTTTGATAGGTAAGATAGAAATGATTTTCTTTTTTTTCAATTTTCATAAATCCGATTCCTGCTTTTCCATTTACTGGCTTTAGATATAGCATGGTATATTGTTGAAGATAGCGCCTTAGATCTTCTTCTTTTAAAATGGTGGTATCTGGAAGGATTTTGGTCATTTCTTTATTCTCACTCATCCATTGATGTAAAGCCCATTTATTGAAAAAATAAGGATTAAAAAAAGGAATGTTTTCTTTAACTAAATACTCTAAAACTGCCTTTACACTAGGTTTGTTTTCTTCTTTTCGACTTGGGATGCGATTATACACCACATCAGGGAAAGGAAGAATCTGTGTTACCCATTTTTTTTGATTGGAATCATAAATATATGCTTTTACTGTTTGGTCGATTAAGTCTACCTCTTCAGCAGGGAAAACAAAGATGAATACTCCTGCTTTTTTGCCCATTTGGATAATATCAATGAAATTTTTGACATTTCCTTTAAATCCTTGAGTTCCTTTTGTCGTTAGGATGCCAACAAAAGGTCCAGCTTTGTAACCTTTATCTTTTTTGATCAAGCGAATGGGATAGGTATAAGTCAATTTTGCTGGGCTGATTTTATAAGATGTCGTCGCTATGTTTTTGATTTGATTGTGTGAACCTACAGCAATGGGATAAATGGCATGATCAAATTTTTTTGTATTCGTTTTAGAAGGAAGGATTATTTTCCATGATTGTGAAGGGTGAATTTGTAACCAGGCATATTGGGGTATGGCCATAGGATAACTCCTCCCTTATATTTTGTTTAAAAACCGGATAGGTAGATTCCATATTCAAGAAGATATCGTGATGAAGTATGGCTAGCCATTTTTAAATGGGGGTGCTTAAAAATAGATCGACCTGGTTTTGAATTCACTTCAAATAACCAAATTTGTGCATCATGATCGATTCCCATGTCTAGCCCTAATTCGCCAATCGGAGTTCCTAATTTTTCTTCTACAATTTGAGCGATTTGAATTGCAACTTGCTTTAATCTTGCAATCATCTTTGAGGGTTCAGAATGGAACTTGAGTTCAATAAATTGTTTTGCATCCAGCAATTTGCCTCCAGTCCGAATATGTGTCGTTACACTTCCATTACCGGCAACCTTTGCTCCTATGGCGACAACATTCCATTTGTTTGCTCTGTTTTTATGCAAATGTACGCGAAAATCTACTGGCCGTTTATTGTATGTCAGTAGATGAATACCTTGTTGAATCAAATAATAATTAGATTTTTGTTTATTTTTAAAAATAGCTCGATATAAAGCATCTAAATTTTTAAATGCAATCATTCGATTTCTATTTTGTTGACGATAAGATAGAAGATAGTGGTTCTTTTCTTTCTGTATTTTATAGATTCCTAAACCAAGACTACCTCCTGCTGGTTTTAAATAGATCAGAGGGTATTTGTTTAACATGTATTCCATCGTATGAAGATGTGGATGAATATAGGTTTCAGGAAAGTATTGTTTAATTCTGTCATCTGGGGAGAGGAGTTGATGCATTTCCCACTTGTTAAAAAAATCTTGGTTAAATAGTTTTCCACCAAGTTGCTGATAGTTGTCTTTAAACTGAACAACGAGAGGGGTTTTTTCTGTAGTTCGGTTTGGAACTCGGTTATAGACAACATCAGGTAGAGGAACTTTTGATTGTTGCCACTCTTCTCCTTTTTTCTTTGGAAGGTAAAAAAGTCCGTTTACAGTTTTACTTTGCCAATTAACTTGATCAGGAGTAAAGACAAAATAAAAAGCGGGATAGATGGATTCAGGTTCTAATAATTTTTTAAAAAATTGACTAAAATGCTGTGGATATTTTAATGATGAATTGCTGAATTTTTTTCCTGTATAATCAGTCGTTAATATCCCGATGATGGGTCCTATTCGAATTCCATCTGTCTCTCGTTTGATCATGATTTGTTTCTGGTATGGGAGATGTATTTTCCTTTGAACAGCTGAAGATAGGATTATGAGATGTTGGTTGCTCTTTTTCTCTAACACTTTTACTGTTACTTCCTTCATACCAAAGAAAAGATAAATCCTTTGATTGGGGATAAGTCCCATTTGATTCATGATCCTTTTTGATAAAAAGATTATGTCGCTCCCCGAGGGAAAGACAAGGAGTTTGGTGGAAATGGATGTCATTGTACATTTCCTCCTAATAGTTGTTTTTTTGCTAAATATTTCGTGTATAAGATGGGTTGGCTCAAAGATTTTCGGATTGCCTGTTCTTCTCCTAGGATCGAAAATACACTTCTCCCAGGCTTTGAATTCACCTCAATGATCCAAACTTTTCCCTGTTTATCAATTCCAAGGTCAAGACCTAATTCGAAAAGTGAACCATGGGATTGTTCAATAAAAGGTGGAATGGTTTTCGCAAAAGAGTGAATTTGTTCAAGAATTTCTTTTGCTTTATAGGGTGAAAATTCTTTTTGGATGAGGTGAATGGCTGAGTCAACTCGTCCTCCACCATGAAGATTCGATGTGATATTCTTTGCATCACCGATCCTTGCAGCCATTCCAGTGGTTTCCCATTGACCGTTTTCATTTTTTTGAACTAACACCCTAATATCATATGGTTGATTGTGCGAAGTGGTTAAATTTAAATATTGTTGAACGAGGTATCTTTTTCCTCGCGTGAATGATTGAATCCAATTGTAAAAATCTTTTTTGTTCTTAAGAATAAGATGAAATTTTTGATTGAGATATGTTCTTCCAACGACCTCAAAAGAATTTTTTTGTATGCATACTTTTATGACACCTTTTCCATGGCTTCCCCCGATTGGTTTTAAAATGATCGGGTTAGCTGACAACCATAGAAGAAGCTGGTTTTTATCCCGATAGATGGAGGTTTTTGGGAGGTGGGATTTATAAATGGGATTGGTTGAAAGAATTTGATAGACTTTCCATTTTCCGCTTAAACCTTTTCCTAGAAATGGGATTTGTTCTTGTCTGATTCGTTTCACATAAGGTAGATAAGTGCGGTACTCTTTTGCAGTTGTATAAAAACATCGATCATAGATAAACGATGGGATTGGAAAGGTTTGGGCTTCAAAACAGTTCGTATAGGGATTATATTGAAAACCTCTTGTTTTTCTCTTTGTCCAATCAATAGAGTCTGGATAGAAGACAAACACATCAATATTG
The DNA here is from genome assembly GCF_004342885.1 of Tepidibacillus fermentans. Lineage (NCBI taxonomy): Bacteria > Bacillati > Bacillota > Bacilli > Caryophanales > Bacillaceae > Tepidibacillus > Tepidibacillus fermentans. Next base: position 143,369 of record NZ_SMAB01000004.1, on the reverse strand, counting down.
TTTTCTTTACCAATCGTATATAATCTTTTTATATAATCTTTTTCATAAAATAAGTGTTTTCTATTCTGGCATACCATAATGCCTAGTAGGGTTTGTTTACTGCTTTTCATAAATCCACCGACCTCACTTATTTTCGCCTATGCCGCTTTTTCTCTTCAGGGAAACCAGTAAGGAAACGTACATATTGAATCAGACGATTCACAGAAGGCCTTGGTCCGGCTAAGGCCGTATCTTCAGTCTTGGATGGCTTAGAATTGACTTCGAGAAGCCAAATTTTCCCTTTATTATCTAACCCAAGGTCAATGCCTAATTCTGCAAAATGACCAGATGTTGATTCTTCGAGATTTTTTGCAATAAGTAGAGCTAATTTTCGAAAATGATCTTTTTTTATCTTTTTACTCAATTCAGGATTTGCAGAGCGAATGGTTTCCATCACATTTGCTTGAGTACCGCCTCGAGCGAGATTTGAGACAAATTGTTGATCATTTGCGATTCTGCAGACCATTGATGTAATCGACCAAAGACCTTGACCATTTTTTTGAACAAGAATGCGAAAATCAATGGGTCGACGATTGAATTGAATTAAGTTTAATCCTTCTTGAATCAGATAAGGCTCTGAATGTAATCGAGGGTAAAGGTGCTTTAATAGCTTATTTAAGTTTTTAAAATAAAAAGTAGAAGCACCATTGATTCGGGAATATTGAACGATATATTGATCAAGGGAATGTTCAATTTTAATAATTCCCCTTCCTAATGCACCATTGGTTGGTTTTAAATAAATGATGGGATACTTTGCAATCATCTCTTTGATCGATTGATTTCCTTTAAAATAATTGGTTTCTGGCATGTAATCCTGAATCGGTGTTTTTTTCAACATTTCATAAACTTGCCATTTATTTAAAAAATGTTCATTAAAAAAAGGAATTTGTTTTTGTAATTCAGTGATCTTCACTTTGAATTTTTTTTCTTGATTTCGGGAAGATATTCGATTATATATGACATCAGGTAAGGGAAAAATTCTAGGTTCCCATTGGTTACTTGAATAGAACCATCCTTTCACCATTTGCGTTTGTTGATAAATATCTTGAATGGTGAAAACATAAAATAAAATCCCCTGATTTCGTGCGAGAAGTGCAACCTCTTTTAGGAATTCTGTTAATTTTCCAAATGGAGTTTGGGGCTGTTTAGGGTTTACTGTTTGAATGAGTATTCCAAAGATCGGACCTAAAAAAAGTCCCTTTTCTTTATCAAATTTAGCATGAAGTTGGATACCATTTGGGAGAAGAAGTTGTGCGGCAAGTTCAGATGGAATTCGAATTAAATTGCCTGTATTAGTACTAATGGAAACCCGAACCTCGACGTTTTTTTTTCCAAAATGGAGGGTGATCGGTTGATTTAACGGAAGGCTGAGTCGATTAATCGTTGCTATATTGGCGTAGATTATTGGCCTAGGCTGATTTTGTTCTTGGTCTACTTGTATTTGCACGATCTTCATCCTATCCTCCCCTTCCAAAAACAAAAATAGGCTACTTTCATAATATGTTCTAGGCTTTTAGATGGTGTTAGGCGATAGCCTGCGAAAGGAGATACGATAATGATTCAACTATTTTTATCGATATTCATTGGAGCAGTTATCGGTGCCATTACCAATGAATTGGCAATCCGAATGTTATTTCGTCCCTATCATCCATGGAAAATAGGAAATTGGCAGCTTCCTTTTACACCTGGTTTGATTCCAAAACGGCGAAAGGAAATTGCAGAGCAATTGGGGATTATGGTTGAAAAGTATTTATTCACAGCAAAAGGGTTAAAGGAATTTATTGAGAATACGGGAATGAAAGAAACGCTATACCAAAAATTGATTGAGAAATTCATGATTTATAAAGAACAAGAGAAAAGGATTGGAGATGTATTTTCTGAGCTTTTTCAACTCGATCTTCGCATTAATTTGTCGGAATATAGTAAAGAGAAAGTCTTTCAATTTCTCTTTTCAAGTTCTTTTAAAAAGAAAAGCGTTGCAGAAATTCTTCCAGATGATGTTTTATCACGGATTGAAGAGCAGATGGATGATTTAGTAAGAACATTTATCCAAGAGATAAAAGAATATTTACATTCGGAACAAGGGGCTAAATGGTTAGAATCGATTATTCTTTACCTTCTCGAAGGGAAAAAGATGTTAGGTTTTTTAGCAGGAATGCTTTTTGATCACACACAAATTCAACACAAATTACAAGCTTATCTTGATGAACTACTTGATAAGCCAGATTTTTATCAACTATTTGTAACATTTCTTATAAAGGAATGGAATCAATTAAAGACTAAATCGATTGAGACTTGGCTTGATCCAATGGAACCATATCTAAGAGAACAAATAGAGAAGTGGGTCGATCAAGGGATAATAAAGATTGAAGAAAAACCAATTGGACAAGTGATCGAATTCCTGCTGGAAAAAGACATATTGAGAGGTTCTTATAACCAATTATTTGAATGGATTGAAGAACGTTTAGAGGGTTGGTTTTCTTATTTATCGATTGCAAAAGTGGTCAAAGAAGAAGTGAACCGTTTTTCATTACGAGAATTGGAAAAGATGATTGTAGAAGTATCCGCTCGGGAACTGAAAATGATCACTTATTTTGGTGGAATCTTAGGAGGGTTGATTGGATTCTTTCAAGGAATTCTTTTTCTCTTCTATTAATTTTTTTAACTTTCAGAATATAGAAGTGATATGGTAAATTATAGATAAGGATTTACAAAAAGGAGGGGGAAGAATACCAATAGTTACGTTAACTGAGCTATTGTGGAAGAATTTAGAAAAAGTTTAAAAATAAAACTGAAAAAGGTGGGATCTATATGGAAGTTCGTTACCATGGGCATAGTTGTGTGGAGTTAAAAGGAGAAAAACACACTCTGATTATTGATCCATTTATTACAGGAAATAGTCATGCAAAAGTTGCCGTAGATGAAATAAAGGTCGATTATATCTATATTACTCATGGTCATGGTGACCATATTGGTGATGCGGTGCAAATTGCAAAAAATAATGAGGCAACAGTGATTGCTCCTTTTGAGTTAGCGACATATATGGGATGGCAAGGAGTTAAGTCTCATCCATTACATATTGGAGGAAGCTTTGGCTTTGATTTTGGTCGGATTAAAGCAACCCAGGCATTTCATGGTTCGGGATTTGTTGATGATACGAATAAACAAATCATTTATTTAGGAATGCCTAGTGGAGTCATTGTTGAAATGGACGGAAAGAAAATTTATCATGCTGGGGATACAGGCTTGTTTGGCGATATGAAGTTACTAGAACGTGAACAATTAGATGTTGCCTTTTTGCCAATCGGAGACAATTTCACGATGGGAATGGAGGATGCATTGTTAGCCGCTGAATGGATCAAAGCGAAGAAAACGATTCCGATCCACTACAATACCTTTCCTGTAATCCAACAAGATCCACAAACCTTTGTCAATCGTTTACAAGAAAAAGGATTAAGTGGCGAAGTTCTTCCCATGAATCAGTGGGTGAAGTTATAAGGGTAAATAATAAGGTATTATGATCTGGTGACCAAAATGAACCTGTATATGCAATGATATAGTTCTATCCGAGTCCCTTCCATCATAGTGTAAAATATAGGAGGGACAGACTATGAGAATGGTAAAATCAATCATTTACTTTATTCTTGCTTTGGCTAGCTTATTTTACGCACTCCCACGAATCCCATTGTTTCAAGCGAATTCTACAGATCAAATGTTTGCGATCGCTTGGATCATCTTTGCGCTCCTTGTCGTTGGTGCGCATTTAGACCAGCTGTTATTGTCAGATGAAGATAAAAGAAAACATCTGGCAAGAATCAGAAACTATCAACGCCTAAAAAAAGAACAAGAACTCCTTCGCTTTCAATCACAAGGAAAGCGGATGGTAAAGGAAAGATAAATGTGACAAATTAACGACAAGACATTTCGAAAATTGGAATGTCTTTTTCTTTTGCTCTTTCATCTGTTATAATATAATACAACAGATATACTAAAAGATTGTATAACAGAATAGAAGAAAGTACGGTGATGCCATGTCAACCAAACACGAGAAGATTCTGCAGTTCATTGAAAGTTTACCATTAGGTCACAAAATATCTGTTAGACAGATTGCCAGAGAGATGAAAGTAAGTGAAGGGACAGCTTACCGAGCGATAAAAGAGGCAGAAAATAGAGGTTTTGTAAGTACGATTGAACGGGTAGGAACTGTTCGGATTGAGAAAAAGCATAAAGCAAATATTGAGAAGTTGACCTTTGCTGAAGTGGTCAATATTGTCGATGGTCGTGTCCTTGGCGGAAGGAATGGATTATATAAAACTCTCAACAAATTTGTCATCGGTGCCATGAAATTAGAAGATATGATGAAATATGTAGACCCTGGCAACTTGTTAATTGTGGGAAATCGTGTCCAAGCCCATAAGTTAACCCTTAAACAAGGTGCAGCCATCTTAATTACTGGCGGATTTGATACCAGTAACGAAGTAAAGGAACTGGCGGATGAACTAGAATTACCTGTGATCTCAACGAGTTATGACACATTTACGGTCGCTTCATTAATCAACCGGGCAATTTATGATCGTTTAATTAAAAAAGAAATCATGATGGTAGATGACATTATTCTTGGACAAAAAGAGGTTATGTTCTTAACAGACTCACAAACGGTATCAGACTATCATTCCCTTGTAGAAAAGACAAAGCATAGCCGTTTTCCAGTAGTAGATCAACAAATGAAATTAGTAGGAATTGTAACTTCAAAGGATATTTTAGATAAAGATAAAAATTTATCGATTGATAAAGTGATGACGAAAAACCCAATTTCTGTTACAGCAAAAACTTCAATTGCTTCAGCAGCTCATATGATGGTTTGGGAGGGAATTGAACTCTTACCTGTGATCGACACTTATCGAAAATTAATTGGGGTGATTAGTCGTCAAGATGTGTTAAAAGCCTTACAATATATTCAAAAACAACCACAAATAGGAGAAACGATTGATGATATTATCATGAAACCATTTGAAGAACACAAAGCTGAAGATGGGACAATTATCTTTAAAGGAGAAGTTACTCCACAAATGACCAATCAACTTGGTTCTTTATCAACGGGGCCACTGATCAGTTTAGTGACAGAATCTGCTCACCGAATTTTACGGCAGTATAAAAAAGGTGATCTTGTTCCCGAGAATTTGATGATTTATTTTGTGAAACCTGTACAAATCGAGAGTGAATTAGAAATTCGACCAAAAATCATCGAGGTAAGTCGAAAGTTTGGTAAAGTCGACGTGGAAATCTATCATAAAAACCAACTCGTAAGCAAGGCTTTAATTTCATCACAAGTGATTGAACGGTAAAATGGCTTGTATGTTCTATAGTATTGTTATGTCGCAGCTTATAGAAACATATAATCCATGCAACGTATTTATAAGAAGGATAGGAAAGCGATTGAAAAGCTTTCCTATTTATGTTCTTGTGCCGATATCCAGATTCTCGTCGTTGGACCTACGTAAATAATTTTTACTTTTACATTGTATTGACGTTTCCCAGCGGTAAAATCCTTATTATTCAATAATTGATAGATCATTTCTGGTGCTTCGCCAATATCTTCTACTTTTTTACCGACGAGAAAATAGGTTTCGTCAATTAACACTTCAAGCAGTTCTGCTTCAATGAATCCATCTAATTTTTCTTGAATGTGAAATTGAACAGAACGAATCAGCTGATTTTTACTTTTGATTTTTTTCTCTAATTGCAAAACTTCAAGGTCAGCTTTTGTTTCTCTTAATTCATTTTTTAATTTTTCATTTTCAGTAATCAAAGCGTCAATCTGTTTGCCATGAAGGGATAAGTAAAAGAACATTCCAAGAAAAATTCCCATCACAAAAAAAATGAAACAACGAATCCAAACTTTATGCAAAACCCAAGAAATATATCGCATTATTCAATATCTCCTTTTATGAGCCAAAGGATTGCGATTCTACCTGAATAGGCCCCAGCTAGGCCAGTAATAATCATTAAAAGTTGACGAATCATCCCTGATAAATTTCCGTCGAATAGACCACTTTCAAAAGTTTTAAATGAATCAAAAGTACCTCCTAGGGAAACCACAAGTGCCCAAATTTTCAGGTCATTAGAAAGTTGCTTGATGGTAAGAATGGGTGGCTGATGAGTCAAAAAAGCACCAATTCCACCAAAAAGTGAACCACCAATGACAACGCCAAAGGCAAGTAAAAATGACATAATTAGATTTGTAATGAACGTTCCCATCTTACTTCTCCTTATTGAAAGATAAAAACTCTACCTGAAAGAAATTTCCTTTATACTAGAATGTATGGGACAAATTTTTAAATCATGATTAGAATCGACCAATTTTTAAGAGGTGGCAGCCATGACGAATTTTGTTCACTTACACGTTCATACAGAATACAGTCTACTGGATGGTGCAAGTCGAATCGACCATTTGGTGAAGAAGGCAAAGAGCCTTGGTATGTCTGCGTTAGCGATTACGGATCATGGTTCGATGTATGGAGTGATTCCATTTTATCAAGCATGCATGAAAGAAGGAATCAAGCCCATCATTGGTGTAGAAGCCTATATCACAGCAGGCCACCGAACCGATCGGATATCAAGACAAGAACAAAAAATTTACCATTTGGTGTTATTGGCTGAAAATGAGACAGGATATAAGAATTTGATGAAACTAGTTTCGATTGCTCATTTAGAAGGGTTTTATTATAAACCACGGATCGACAAAGAAGTATTAAGAGAGTACCATGAAGGAATTATTGCGTTAAGTGCTTGTTTAAAGGGAGAAGTGAATGACTATCTCTTGCAGGGTCAATTTGAAAAAGCAAAAGAGGTAGCAATTGACTACCAATTGATTTTCGGAAAAGGGAACTTTTATTTAGAGATTCAGGATCACGGTCTACCTGAACAAAAACGATTATTTGATTTGATTATCAAGTTGTCGCAGGAAACGGGGATTCCAATCGTTGCAACCAATGATGTACATTATGTGGAAAAAGAGGATGCACTGATTCAAGATGTATTAATGACGATTGGTACAGGAACCACATTAGAAGATGAGAAACGGTTTCGCTTTCCAACCAAAGAATTTTACTTAAAAAGTGCGCAAGAGATGAGTGATCTTTTCCCTCTTCTAAAAGAGTCATTGGAGAATACCATCGTTATAGCGAATCGTTGTCATGTAGAGATACCAAGCCGTTTATCGATCTTACCAAAGTTTCCTTTACCTGAATCGGTTACTTCTGATCAATATCTAGAAGCTTTAGCTTATAAGGGGCTAGAAAAAAGGTATCAAAATATTACAAGTAAAGTGAAAGACCGTCTCGATTATGAGTTATCGGTCATTAAGAAAATGGGATTCTCTGATTATTTTCTTATTGTTTGGGATTTTATGAAATACGCTCATAAAAAAGGAATTATGACTGGACCAGGGAGAGGATCAGCAGCAGGAAGTTTAGTGGCCTATGTATTAGGAATTACCAATGTTGACCCGATAAAGTATAGATTATTATTTGAGCGGTTTTTAAATCCAGAACGAGTCAATATGCCTGATATTGATATAGATTTTCATTATGAGCGTCGCGACGAAGTGATTCAGTATGTGACAGAGAAATATGGTGAACACCGAGTAGCGCAAATTATTACCTTTGGAACATTTGCGGCAAAAGCTGCAATCCGTGATGTGGGTAGAGTCTTAAACATTCCTTACAGTAAAGTAGATCGAATTGCCAAACTCATACCGAACCAATTGGGGATTACAGTTGGTCAAGCATTGAAAGAGAATCCAGAACTATACTCGATCTATCAGAAAGATGAAGAGACGAAAAAAATGATACAGATTGCAATGAAAATTGAAGGAATGCCTAGACATCATTCCACTCATGCAGCTGGCGTCGTTATTGCTGATCAACCATTAGAGAATTATACCCCGTTACAGGAAGGGCAAGGTAATATTTTGCTTACCCAATATTCAATGGGTATTTTAGAAACGATTGGCTTGTTAAAAATGGATTTCTTAGGTCTTCGTAACTTAACCATTATTGAAAGAACGTTGGATTGGATCGAGAAAGCAAGAGGTAAGCGAATTCAACTTCAGCACTTCGATGAGAATGATCGCAAAACCTATGAACTATTAAGTCAAGGAAATACCAAAGGTGTCTTTCAATTAGAATCTCCTGGAATGATTCGTGTATTACAAGAATTAAAACCAAGTCGTTTCGAAGATATTGTCGCTATTCTTGCACTCTATCGTCCTGGTCCAATGGAGTATATTCCTGAATATATTCAAGCCAAACATGGACAAAGGAAAGTGACTTACCCTCATAAAAGCCTAGAACCCATATTAAAAGATACCTATGGAATTATTGTATATCAGGAGCAAATCATGCAGATTGCTTCGACAATGGCAGGATTTAGTTTAGGGGAAGCGGATCTTTTACGAAGAGCAGTCGGGAAAAAGAAAAGAGAGATTCTATTAAAAGAACGGGAACATTTTGTCCATGGTGCAATCCAAAATGGATATGAAGAGAAGGTAGCTAATGATGTGTATGATATGATCGTACGATTTGCAGATTATGGGTTTAATCGATCCCATGCGGTAGCCTATGCATTCATTGCCTTTCAAACCGCCTACTTAAAAGCTCATTATCCCGTTGAATTTTTGACAGCGTTGATTTCAGAGTCGATGGGAAACCAAGGAAAAGTAACCGAATATATCGAAGAAGCGAGGAAAATGGGAATCGAAGTTTTGCCTCCAGATGTCAAACATAGCCTCTATTCTTTTTCTATAGAAGGGAATAAAATTCGCTTTGGTCTTGGTGCAATTAAAAATATTGGTGTCCAAGTCATTGAATCGATCCTTCAACTGCGTAAAAGTGAAAAAGAAATTCAGAGCATCATCGATTTTTGTCTGGAAGTTGATCCAAAAGTATGCAATCGGAAAACGATGGAGTCGTTCATTCTTAGCGGAGCTTTTGATTCTTTTGGGATTCATCGTGCGAAACTGATGGCTAATTTGGATGACCTGTTAGAACGAATTCAAAAACGGAAAAAACTGCAAAATGATTTACAGATTGATTTATTTGAAGATCTTCAGCCTACTTCAAAGATTGAGTTCGATTGGATCGAGGTCGCTCCTTACCCAGAACAGGAACGATTAAAAAAAGAAAAAGAGTTACTTGGAGTCTATTTATCTGGAGACCCTCTAGGAGAAAGTAGGGAGCTCTTAAATTCCTATACTTCTCATCATTTTTCGGAATTGATACATCTAAATGAGGGAGAAATTATTACGATTGGCGGTTTATTAACAGAGTTAAAACCCATTGTAACTAAAAAGGGAGATCCAATGGCTTTTGCGGAAATGGAAGTGAATGGCAATCTAGTGGAATTGGTATTGTTTCCTATGGTTTATCAGAAATATATTTCTGAGTTACAAATCGATCAAGGGCTTCTAGTTAAAGGGAAGATCGACAAACAAGGTGAAAAAGTGAAAATTATTGTTGAGAAAGCAACCCTGTTATCTAAATTGAAGAATGATTTTCGGCCAAAATTCGTCATGATAAAAATCGCAAAGGGCAATGAAAAAACTGCAACTTTAACAAAACTAAAGAACGTACTGATGAAAAGAAAGGGTAACGTACCTGTTATCTTATATTACGAACGAGAGAAAAGATCACGACGTTTGTCCAATAAATATTGGATTGAGGTCGACCAAACACTGAAAGAAGAAATCGAAACCATTCTTGGAAAGAATAGTTATGCTATTCATTTTGGGTAGTTGAACATATTCAGAATATTCTTTATGGCGTAAATTTTGGTTCAAGTCGAATTTTTTTGTGTTGCGTAATTGAAACTTTTGCTATAATGGTAGTGGTCAGACCACTGCGGATGACTGTCTGGATTATCTATTTAGAAAAATAAAGTAGGGGAGTTGTTGATCTTGTCTACATTAAAAGAAGAAGCTTTAAAGATGCATCGTGAAAATCATGGGAAATTGCAAGTGAGTGCAAAAGTACCACTAATGAACGCACACGATCTCAGTTTGGCTTATTCACCAGGAGTAGCCGACCCGTGCATGGCGATCCATGATGACAAGGAAAAAGTTTACGAGTATACGATGAAAGGAAACACCGTTGCCGTTGTAACTGATGGGACTGCTGTGCTCGGGCTTGGTAACATTGGACCAGAAGCAGCTATGCCTGTAATGGAAGGAAAATCGGTCCTATTTAAGAATTTTGCAGGTGTGGATGCTTTCCCGATTTGTCTAAATACAACAGATGTTGATAAAATTGTAGAAACTGTTAAACTCCTAGAACCTACTTTTGGTGGGGTGAACTTAGAAGACATTGCAGCTCCGAATTGTTTTATTATTGAAGAACGTTTGAAAAAAGAATTAAATATTCCTGTTTTTCATGATGATCAACATGGAACAGCGATTGTAACCTTAGCTGGTTTAATTAATGCGCTTAAACTTGTGAATAAAAAGATGGATGAGATTAAAGTGGTTGCGAATGGTGCTGGCGCTGCAGGTATTGCAATCATTAAATTATTAATTAGCGTTGGCGTAAAAGATGTGATTATGTGTGATACAAAAGGAATTATCTATGAGGGTCGTCAGGTTGGTATGAACCCTGTAAAAGAGGAAATTGCAAAGATTACGAATAAAGAAAAATTACAAGGTACTCTTGCAGATGCATTAAAAGGTGCCGATGTTTTCATCGGTGTATCTGTAGCGGGTGCAGTTACTCAGGATATGGTAAAATCAATGAACAAAGATGCAATTATTTTTGCCATGGCAAATCCAGTACCAGAGATTTTCCCAGATGAAGCAAAAGCAGCAGGCGCTAGAGTCGTTGGTACAGGTCGTTCGGACTTACCAAATCAAGTGAACAATGTATCAGCATTCCCAGGAATCTTTAGAGGGGCACTTGATGTTCGTGCGAGAGAGATTAATGAAGAGATGAAAATTGCAGCAGCTTATGCGATCGCTGATCTAATTGAAGAAAAGGAATTAACGGAAGATTATGTGATTCCAAATCCATTTGATCCTAGAGTCGCTCCAAAAGTAGCAGGAGCTGTTGCAAAAGCAGCAATGGATACAGGGGTTGCACGTATTCAAGTAGATGTGAAAGAAATTGAAGAGAAAACAAGAAGATTATCTGTTATTAAATAATGAGAATTTAGTTATAGTAGAATGAGGGTGGCTCAATGCTCGATGATACGAAGAATCGAAAATTATATCAAGAAGTTTTGGTTCAGATAAACGAGATTATCAAAGAGGATGATCTCAAAGTAGGTGATCGGTTACCTTCGGAACGGGAACTAGCAGAACGACTCAATGTGGGAAGGTCATCTGTTCGTGAAGCGTTGAGAGCATTAGAGTTACTTGGTTTAATATCGACTCGCCATGGAGAAGGGACGTTTATCGAGGAATCGACTTCACATCATCTTGTGGAGATACTTGCTTTCTTTATCTTAAGAGATCAAAAATCAAAAAAAGATCTTTTAGAAATGAGAAAGATCATTGAATTAGATGCTGTGCGATTAGCAGCGGAAAGAATGAAGAAAGAACAAATTCAAAAAATCGAGCGTTTATTAGATAAGACAGAACAACGAATTAAATCGGGATTATTACCTGTACAAGAAGATTTCCTCTTCCATCAATATATCGCACTTGCAACTAATAATTATTTATTGTATCGTATTTGGCGGTCGATTATCGATTTTGGTCGAACCATTTTAAAAGACTCACTTGAACGTCATGGGAGATCAGAAATCTCCATTCAAGAGCATCGGTATATTTTAGAAGCGCTCAAAATGAAAGATAGAGAAGAAGCGGAGAGACGGATGAAAATGCACTTAGAGAAAAGCCAATTCTTTGCTTGATTGTATCCCTAAGAAAAATCGACTAAAATAGAAGAAATGGTCTTGTAATAAGCTAGGAGTTACGAGGAGGATCATCATGTGGACAGTCATCTATATAGCACCAAACGAAAATGTCGCAAGCAAAATCAAAGACCAACTAACTGCTGAAGGATTCCTAGTAAAAATAAGAGAAAGTCAGGTTTCAAAACAATTTGAAATCTTAGTACCAAAAGGAGAATTAAGGGAGATACAAGAAGTTTTGGCAACGATCCTATCTTAACTTGGCTTTTCTTTACAATCCCATGTGAGGTGTTGATGTGTTAAAAGATTTCTTTTTTAAACAAAAAAGATTTGCTACCATTCCGTCGGAACATGCGAAGAAAGATATTCCTGAAGGAAGAGTGAAAAAGTGCGAGCATTGTGGTACGATTACGTTCGTCAAGGAATTAGAAAAGAACCTATACGTATGTTCCACATGTGACTATCACTTTGCCCTATCTGCCCCAGAAAGAATCAAAATGATCATGGATCAAGGGCATTTTTTTGAATACGATTCTGATTTAATCTCTTCCGATCCATTAAAGTTCGAAGGTTATACTGAAAAATTAAAAAGCGATATGAGGAAATCCAACCTAAATGAAGCTGTAGTAACTGGAGAGGGAACAATTGGAGGTTTTCCTGTTGTTATTGGCGTCATGGACACCCGCTTTCGAATGGGAAGTATGGGTGCTGTGGTTGGTGAAAAAATTGCAAGGGCCATTGAAAGAGCCGTTATTAAACGTTATCCCTTTATCATGTTTTCGGCTTCAGGTGGAGCTAGAATGCAAGAAGGAATTATTAGTTTGATGCAAATGGCCAAAACGAGCGCTGCTTTAGCCAAACTTCACCAAGAGGGGATTCTATTTATTTCTGTATTGACGAATCCGACAACAGGTGGAGTATCTGCCAGCTTTGCTTCTCTAGGAGATATTAATATAGCGGAACCAGGGGCTTTAATCGGTTTTGCGGGGCCAAGAGTCATTGAACAAATCATTCGTCAAAAGCTACCTGAAGGATTCCAAACCTCCGAATTTTTATTAGAACATGGTCAACTCGATCTGATTGTTCATCGTAAAGATCTAAAGGCTACGCTGAATCAATTATTAGATTTACATATGGTAAAGGGGAGGATGTAATGGCTGATTTATCATTTGAACGCCCTCTCATTGAATTACGGAAAAAAATTGAAGAGTTAAAGCGATTTACACATCTTGAGGGTATTGATTTCTCAAATGAAATTGAGGAATTAGAAAAAAAAGCAAAAGACCTAGAACAACAAATCTATGGGAAAATGACCTCATGGCAAAAAACACAGATTGCTAGATTACCCCAAAGACCGACGACACTAGATTATATTGAACGTATCTTTACAGATTTTATCGAATTACATGGTGACCGAGCATTTGGAGATGATAAAGCGATTGTTGGCGGAATCGCCAAGTTCAATGGAATTCCAGTTACGGTCATTGGTCATCAAAAAGGTAGGGATACGAAAGAAAATATTTACCGGAATTTTGGGATGCCTCACCCAGAAGGATATCGAAAAGCACTACGTTTAATGCAACAAGCGGATAAATTTAACCGTCCGATTATTTGCTTTATTGATACACCAGGTGCATACCCGGGAATCGGTGCAGAAGAAAGAGGACAAAGTGAGGCGATCGCAAGAAATCTTAGAGAGATGGCTTTGTTCCAGGTTCCAATGATTTGTATTGTCATTGGAGAAGGTGGAAGTGGAGGAGCCTTAGCATTAGGAGTAGGAAATTATCTCTATATGTTGGAGAATACTATATATTCGGTTATTTCGCCAGAGGGAGCAGCGACTATTCTTTGGCGGGATGGTTCGAAAGCGGAGAAAGCAGCTAACTCGATGAAAATTACTGCACAAGATTTATTTCACTTTGGAATTTGTGATGGTATCATCCCAGAACCACTTGGTGGTGCTCATAAAGATGTGGATTTTCAATCGATGCAGATCAAAAAGTATATCGAACAAGGGTTGAAGGACTTATCAGCTCTAAGTCGCGAAGAATTGGTGGAACATCGATATCATAAATTCCGTTCAATTGGAGAATATGTTTCAATCATTTAGAAAGTTTAAAAAGATAATCAAAACGACGTTTTTCATGTTATACTTCAATAAGGAAACAAAAAAAGGGTACCCTAATAAGGGTACACTATTTTTTAGCCATATATGGACTCAAATTATCCCTATTGGACATTTTTCCGGTCAGTAGAAAGAGGTGTGATGGATGAAACGAATTGGTGTGTTAACAAGTGGAGGAGACGCCCCTGGAATGAATGCGGCTATTCGAGCTGTGGTCAGGAAAGGTTATTACCACAATTTAGAAGTTTTTGGGATTTATCATGGTTATAGTGGTTTAATCAATGGAGAGATTAAACAATTGGATCTTGGTTCTGTAGGGGATATCATACATAGAGGCGGAACGATGTTATATACAGCGAGAAGTGAGGAATTTAAAACCCCTGAAGGGCAAAAGAAAGCCATTGAACAATTAAATAAATATGGGATTGAGGGTTTAGTCGTTATCGGTGGAGATGGTTCATTCCGTGGAGCTCAAAAATTAGCACAACAAGGGATTTTAACAGTTGGTGTTCCTGGAACCATCGATAATGATATTCCTGCAACAGATTTTACGATTGGATTTGATACAGCAGTAAATACTGTCATCAATGCGATTGACAAAATCCGTGATACTGCTACTTCACATGAAAGAACATATATTATTGAGGTAATGGGAAGAAATGCTGGTGATATTGCACTATGGTCAGGATTAGCAGATGGAGCTGAGTCGATTATTATTCCCGAAGCCTACTATGAAATGGATGAAATTATTGAACGATTAAAGCATGGCCATTCACGTGGCAAAAAACATAGTATTATTATTGTTGCTGAAGGTGTTGGTAGTGGTATTGAGTTTGGTAATCAAATTAAACAAAAAACTGGTTTTGAAACAAGAGTAACCGTTCTTGGTCATATTCAACGAGGGGGATCACCTACTGCTTTTGACCGTGTATTAGCCAGTCGCCTTGGTGCTGAAGCGGTAGAATTATTATTGAAAAATCAGTCAGGTAAAATGGTAGGGATTAAAAACAATCAAATTATCTCTTTAGGTATCGATGAAGCATTAATGCAAAAACATACTGTAGACCTTTCATTATATCAACTAGCTAGTATCTTAGCGATATAATTGAATGTGAGAAGGGTGGATATTATTTACATGAGAAAGACGAAGATTGTTTGTACGATTGGACCTGCTAGTGAGAAAGTTGCAGTTTTAAAAGAATTAATTGATGCTGGAATGAATGTAGCACGTTTGAATTTTTCTCATGGAGATCATAAGGAACATGGGAACCGAATCCAAAATATTCGTCAAGCCGCAAAAGAGACAGGAAAAACTGTTGCCATTCTTTTAGATACAAAAGGTCCAGAAATTCGAACAGGCGTCCTTGGGGTACCTGAGGTAGAATTAAAACAGGGAGATTCCATTATTTTAACTACAGAAGAAATTGTTGGCGACGGAACTCGTGTGTCTGTTACGTATAAAGGTCTTCCAGAAGATGTTCATCCAGGTTCAAGAATTCTTATTGATGATGGATTAATTGGTTTGGAAGTTGAAAAAATTGAAGGAACAGAAATTTATTGTAAGATTTTAAACACGGGAATATTGAAAAGTAAAAAAGGGGTCAATGTTCCGGGTGTAAGAATCAATCTCCCTGGAATTACAGAAAAGGATGCGGACGATATTCGCTTTGGTATTGAACAAGGAATCGACATTATTGCTGCTTCTTTTGTTCGTAAGGCACAAGATGTATTAGAAATCCGAGAGATTTTAGAAGAATATAACGCAGATATTCTCATCATCTCTAAAATTGAAAATCATGAGGGTGTTGAAAATATTGATGAAATTCTTCAAGTCTCTGATGGAATCATGGTTGCGAGAGGAGATTTAGGGGTTGAAATTCCTGCTGAGGAAGTTCCTCTAGTACAAAAGATGATTATTGAAAAATGTAATAAAGCGGGGAAACCTGTTATTACCGCAACCCAAATGCTCGATTCGATGCAACGAAATCCAAGACCAACTCGCGCAGAAGCAAGTGACGTTGCAAATGCAATATTTGATGGAACAGATGCCATTATGTTATCCGGTGAGACGGCAGCAGGAAAATATCCCGTAGAATCCGTTGCTACGATGGCTCGCATTGCCCTACGAACGGAAGAAGCATTAAAATATTCAGAGATTTTCCGTAAAAGGAGCACATTCCAACAAACCAATGTTACAGATGCGATTAGCCAAGCTGTAGTGAATACTGCCATTGATTTAGATGCAGATGCAATCCTAACTCCAACTGAGAGTGGCCAAACGGCAAGACTCGTTTCGAAATATCGCCCACAAGCACCAATAATTGCGATTACTCCAAATGAAAAAGTATTGAAAAAGTTAAGCTTGAGTTGGGGAGTCTATCCACTTTTAGGTAAAAAAGTTGAAAATACTGATGAAATGTTAAAAGAATCGGTTGATGTGGCCTTAGCAGCAAAATATATTAAACATGGTGATCTTGTGATTATCACAGCAGGTGTTCCTGTAGGAAAAGTTGGAACAACAAACTTAATGAAAGTTCATTTGGTTGGAGACATTGCTACGAAAGGTCAAGGTATTGGGAATAAGATCATCACAGGAGTAGTTGTAAAAGGAAAAACTCCTGAAGAAATCGAAGCAAAGATGAAAGAAGGAGCGATTTTAGTTACGATTGCAACCGATAAAGATATGATGAAATCGATTGAAAAGGCTGCAGCGGTGATCACGGAAGAAGGCGGATTAACTTCCCATGCTGCTGTAGTAGGGATTAACCATGGTATTCCAGTGATTGTTGGTGCGGAAAAGGCTTATGAAAAGTTTGAAGATGGAATGTATGTGACCGTTGATCCTGAACGTGGACATGTTTACGCAGGAAATAAAATGATATAATATGGTATAAAATAGGAGAGGCTGTTTTAGACAGTCTCTTTTTTTGAAAAAGATTAAAATGGCTTGTCTATAGGTTTGTATATTCCAACGCGCTCCGTTGTACGCCACTTTCTTTTAATAATGGTTTAGGTGAGAAAGTGGCTACCAAAAGCATACAAAGTGTACAAGTCACGCTACATAGCTAAAGCTGTTAGTCGTGCTATGTCGCTGCTTATGGAATATACAAACATATTATTAAGTTGTCTGTTTGGAATTGGGTAAGGGGGAATGGACCATGAAATGGTATGATACAGAAATTCGAGTAAGATATCAAGAAACGGACCAAATGGGGGTCGTTTACCATGCCAATTATCTTGTTTGGTTTGAAGTTGCTCGTACAGAACTGGTAAGAGCATTAGGAGTAGATTACAGAAAATTAGAAAAAATGGGGTTATATCTCCCTGTCGTAGATGTTAGCTGTCAATATAAACTGTCAGCAAAATATGATGATGAAATTATTGTGCGTTCAAGGATCGCAGAATATAGTAGCTTGCGACTAACCATGGAATATGAAGTGATTCGTAAAGAAGACGGAAAACTTTTGGCTACTGGAAAGACAAAGCATGTATGGTTAGATCAAGAGTATCGACCTGTTCGCCTAGATCGGTTTGCATCTGAGATAGATCAAGTTTTACGCACACAAATGAATACGGAAAACTAAGGGGGTATTTTTTTGTTTCGAATTATTGTATTATTGATGATACTTGTTCCTGCTTTAGAAATTTGGGGAATTGTAAAGGCGGCTCAATGGATCGGTGGATGGCAAACTTTTTTAGTGATTATCTCAACAGGTGTGATTGGGGCTTATCTAGCAAAAAAAGAAGGACTTAAGATTTGGAAGAAGGCACAAAAAGAATTAAGTTTCGGACATATACCTGGCCAAGCGATTCTAGATGGCTTAAGTGTGTTTACAGGAGGAATGCTTTTATTAACACCAGGTTTTTTTACAGATACAATCGGCTTTTTGTTGATTTACCCATTTACTCGACGTATTTTTCAATACTACATAAAAAAGTGGTTAGAAAAGAAAATTCGTAGTGGGCAATATTATTTTTTTATTCGGCGTTAATTTGCGGATATTTTGAATTTTATATTTCTTAAAAAAGTTTGTGTAGAGATGAACATAGCAAATTTTCAACTACTTAGTAATGAAGTAGTTTTTTTATGTCAAAAAAATTGTGGAATATAAGGAAGAGTAAATGAAATATAATCGTATAAAAATAATGAATCTAAAAATCAATAAATATAAAAAAATATAATTTTAAGAAAATTTCGATTAGTAGTTCACAAAATAGTCAAAATAGTTTAAAATAATAATCAAACGAAAAGAAAAAGGCTACAAAAGCGGTAGGCTTATCAATACGATAATTGGTTATTTGGAAGATATTCATTATCTTCTAAAATAGTAAGTAATTTAAATAAAAAGGGGATAGGTAAGGGAGGTATTTTTATGACAACTTTGAAGGAAGTACTAGCGAAAAAAATCGAAGAACACAGAAAAAGAACAACAAAGCTATTAGTAGAACATGGTGACGTCAAGATTAGTGAAGTTACGATTGCGCAAGCGATTGGGGGAATGAGAGGGGTAAAAAGTTTAGTAACAGACATTTCCTATCTAGATCCATACGAGGGGATTCGGTTTAGAGGTTATACCATTCAAGAAGTAATGGAGAAATTACCAAAACCTGAAGGTAAAGATTATCCATATGTGGAAGGTTTTTTGTATCTACTATTAACTGGTGATATTCCTACAAAAGAGCAAGCTTTAGAAGTAGTTGAAGATATGAGGAAGAGATCTCAAGTACCTCAATATGTATTTGATATGCTAAGAGCGTTGCCAAGAGATTCACATCCCATGGCGATGTTCTCTGCAGCAATCGTATCCATGCAAAGAGAATCCGTGTTTGCAAAGGCTTACAGCGAAGGTAAATTTAATAAATACAACAGCTGGGAATACATGTATGAAGATGTATTAAATTTATTAGCTAAGCTTCCACAAATCGGTGCATTTATTTATCGATTGAAATATAAAGGTGATACACAGATTGATCCAGATCCAAATTTAGATTTTGGCGGTAACTTTGCACGTATGATGGGAATCGATCCGCCATATGACGAAGTAGCTAGAATGTATTTCATTCTTCACTCTGATCATGAAAGCGGTAATGTTTCTGCTCATACTACTCACTTAGTAGCATCTGCTCTATCTGATGCTTATTATTCACTTGCTGCTGGTATTAACGGATTGGCTGGTCCGTTACACGGGCTTGCTAATCAAGAAGTATTGGCTTGGATTCAAAAATTCATGGAAAAATTCGGTGGAGGAGTTCCTACAGAGGAGCAATTAAAGCAAGCGGTATGGGATACGCTCAATAGCGGTCAGGTAATTCCTGGTTATGGTCATGCTGTTCTTCGTAAAACAGACCCAAGATATACAGCGCAAAGAGAATATTGCTTAAAATATTTACCTGATTATCCATTATTCCAACTTGTTAGCAAACTTTATGATGTAGTTCCTGATATTCTTAAACAACACGGTAAAGCAAAAAATCCATGGCCAAACGTGGATGCTCAATCTGGTGTAATTCAATGGTACTATGGTCTAACTGAATACGATTTTTACACCGTGCTCTTTGGAATCGGAAGAGCTTTGGGAGTTCTATCCAATATTACTTGGGATCGTGCGCTTGGGTATCCAATCGAAAGACCAAAATCAGTTACAACCGATATGTTAGAGGAGTTTGCTAAACAGGCTCAAGAAGCAAAGGAAAACGGACATACTGCTTAATCTTCAGTGATAGGGGAAATGTTTTGAAAGCGTTTCCCCTTGATCATGAACAATAATCCCTTGATCATGAACAATAATTATAAAATATAAAAATTTTAGAAAAGAACAAAAAATAGATTGACGTTCTATTCTGTTTGGGTACAGAATAGAAATAGGACGAGGGGTTTCAGGAAGAAATTCCTGAAACATACTTGTGTTAATTTAATAAGGAGTTATACATAATGTATAATTTCTTATAAATAATTATTTATGGAGAATGGGGAGGTAACTGACGATGTCAATTTTTGAGAAGTTCGACATGCCAACTAGAGGGGAAAAGATCACGATTGAAAATGGAAAGTTAAAAGTACCAAACAATCCAATTATTCCATTTATTGAGGGGGATGGAACAGGTCCAGATATTTGGGCTGCTTCTGTAAGAGTATTAGACGCAGCGGTAGAAAAGGCATATAAAGGTGAAAGAAAAATCGAATGGTTTGAAGTATACACTGGAGAAAAATCCTTTGATAAATGGGGCGAATGGTTACCACAAGATACATTGACAGCGATGAGAGAATATTTGGTTGGTATTAAAGGACCTTTAACCACTCCTATCGGTGGAGGAATTCGTTCTTTAAACGTAGCTTTGCGTCAAGAGTTAGATCTTTACGCTTGTGTACGTCCAGTACGTTATTTTAAAGGTGTTCCTTCACCAATCAAACATCCGGAGTGGACAGACATGGTCATCTTCCGTGAAAATGCCGAAGATATTTATGCCGGTATTGAATGGCAAGAAGGAACAGAAGAAGTGAAAAAAGTCATTCGCTTCTTAATTGACGAGATGGGCGTGAAGAAGATTCGATTCCCAGAAACCTCTGGTATCGGTATTAAGCCAGTATCGAAAGAAGGTACATATCGTCTCGTACGTTCTGCAATTCAATATGCTTTAGATAATAATCGTAAGAGTGTAACCCTTGTGCATAAAGGAAACATCATGAAGTTTACGGAAGGTGCATTTAAAAACTGGGGTTATGAAGTTGCTGAGAAGGAATTTGGCGACAAGGTATTTACTTGGGCTCAATATGATCGTATTGCAGCAGAGCAAGGTACAGAAGCTGCAAATAAAGCCCAAGAGGAAGCGCTTGCTGCTGGTAAACTTTTAATTAAGGATGTTATTGCAGACGCTTTCTTACAGCAAATTTTAACTCGACCAAAAGAATATGATGTAATTGCCACATTGAACCTAAATGGAGACTACATTTCTGATGCTCTAGCAGCACAAGTTGGTGGTATTGGTATCGCTCCAGGTGCAAATATTAATTACGATACAGGTGTTGCATTATTTGAAGCAACTCACGGTACTGCACCAAAATATGCTGGATTAGATAAAGTAAACCCATCTTCTGTTATTCTTTCTGGTGAAATGATGTTACGTTACATGGGTTGGAACGAAGCAGCAGATCTTATCATTTCTGCAATGGAAAAAACCATCTCCAATAAAACCGTTACTTACGACTTTGCGCGTTTAATGGAAGGTGCTACAGAACTAAAATGTTCTGAATTTGGTGATGAGTTGATTAAAAATATGTAATTTTTTTCAAAAAATATCTGCAGGTATAAAGGGTGTTTATATCTGTAGATTCAAATTTATAAAAAGAATTTGAATTAGGAGGGGAATGAAATGGCTTTCACACGTAGAAAAATTGCTGTCATTGGTGCTGGTTTTACGGGGGCAACGACTGCATTGTACTTGGCACAAAAAGAATTGGGTGATGTTGTTTTAGTAGATATTCCACAATTAGAGAACCCAACAAAAGGAAAAGCATTAGATATGCTTGAGGCTACTCCAGTCTTAGGAGTTGATGCCAATATCATTGGTACGAGTAATTATGAAGATATTAAGGATTCTGATCTAGTTATTATTACGGCTGGTATTGCTAGAAAACCTGGTATGAGTCGCGATGATCTTGTGAATACCAATGCAAATATTATGAGATCTGTAGCTGAGCAAGTAAAAGAATACGCGCCGAACTCTTACGTAATCGTATTATCCAATCCAGTCGATGCAATGACATATGTTGCATATAAGACAACAGGTTTTCCAAAAGAACGCGTGATTGGTCAATCTGGAGTACTTGACACAGCTAGATTCCGTACATTCGTAGCTCAAGCCCTTAATGTTTCTGTGGAAGATGTTAACGGTTTCGTGTTAGGTGGGCATGGAGATACCATGGTTCCATTAATCCGTTATTCTTTCGCTGGTGGAATTCCTTTAGAAAAATTATTACCAAAGGATCAATTGGATGCTATCGTTGAGCGCACAAGAAAAGGCGGCGGGGAAATCGTTAACTTATTAGGAAATGGTAGTGCTTACTATGCTCCAGCAGCTGCTTTAGCCCAAATGGCAGAAGCCATCTTAAAAGATAAGAAGAGAATTATCCCTACCATTGCCTATCTCGAAGGAGAATATGGATATCATGACATTTATTTAGGTGTACCAACCCTAATTGGTGGAAATGGTATCGAAAAAGTGTTTGAATTAGAATTAACTGAAGAAGAAAAAGCTGCATTAGACAAATCAGCTGAAGCAGTTGAAAGTGTAATTAAACTCGTAAGATAATAGACGTTAAATAATAGACGTTAAATAGAAAGACACCCCAGAGAGTTCTCTGGGGTTTTTTGAAAAAATGATTTAAAAAAATTAAGTGAAGATTTAAAAAATTATGTTACAATAAAGATGAACTTATAGCACAATCATCGTTAATAGGTTGGGGGGAGAAATTGTGAGGGAAATACATGTGGACCAAATTATAGATGCAGTAGCAGAGATGGTTCAAGAAGCGAACTATGATTTAGGACAAGATGTTGAAAACGCTATCAAAAATGCACTTAACACAGAAGAGTCACAAACTGGAAAAGATGTATTGAATCAATTGCTTCAAAACTATGAAATTGCTAGAACGGAAAGAGTTCCGATTTGCCAAGATACAGGTTTTGCAGTTTTTATTGTTGAGCTAGGCCAAGATGTACATGTGGTAGGTGGCAATCTTAACGATGCAATCAATGAAGGGGTACGTCGAGGCTATCGAGATGGCTATCTTCGCAAATCCATTGTTGGGCATCCACTAGAAAGGAAAAATACTGGAGATAACACGCCGGCCGTCATTCATGTAGAAATCGTTGATGGTGATCAAATGAAGATCCATATGGCTGCTAAGGGTGGCGGTAGTGAAAATATGTCCTTCGTAAAAATGATGAAACCATCTGATGGAGTAGAAGGAGTAAAAGAATTTATCATTGACTGTGTTAGACAAGCAGGACCTAATCCATGTCCACCGATTGTAGTAGGTGTTGGAATTGGTGGAACATTTGAAAAAGCCGCTTATTTAGCAAAAAAATCTTTATTCCGTGAGGTTGGAAAACGTAGTCACTTAGAAGATATCGCACAATTAGAAGAAGAGTTATTAGAGAAAATAAATAAATTAGGGATTGGACCACAGGGGTTAGGCGGCAGAACAACCGCACTTGACCTTCATATTGAAATTTATCCAGCCCATATTGCTTCTTTGCCTGTTGCAGTCAATATTAACTGCCATGCTTCACGGCATAAAGAAGTAGTATTATAAAGAGGAAGAAGGGGGAGAGGAAAATGGCAACCGTTCATATCACAACTCCTGTTTCAGCCGAAGAAGTCTCCAAGTTAAATGCTGGAGACCAGGTATTGATTTCAGGTGTGATTTATACTGCTAGGGATGCTGCTCATAAACGCCTTGTGGAATTAGTTGAACAAGGTAAGGAGCTTCCTTTTGATGTGAAAGATCAATTTATTTACTTTGTCGGGCCAACTCCAGCTAAACCTGGTCAAGTCATAGGATCTGCAGGACCAACGACGAGTTACCGTATGGATAAATATTCTCCTACACTTTTAGACCTTGGTTTAAGAGGAATGATTGGTAAAGGAAGTAGAAGCCAAGAAGTAAAGGATTCGATGGTGAAGAATAAAGCCGTATATTTAGCAGCTGTTGGCGGTGCTGCTGCCTTGATTGCAAAAACTATTAAAAGTGCAGAAGTTATTGCCTATGAAGACTTAGGAACGGAAGCGATCCGCAAATTAGTCGTTGAGAATTTCCCTGCGATCGTCGTAAACGATGTCCATGGAAATGATCTATACATTCAAGGTGCTGCAAAATATCGAATTGACTAGTAATTTAAAAAAAGTTGTAAAAATATCGATCATCCTATACTTTGTGGTTATTCATCCACAAAGTATAGGAAAAAAATAATACTTGTCATCTGATACATTCTATGTATAATGAATATGTAGTTTGTTTGAAGTATATTTATTAATAATCATGATTAACAAAATATTCAGACGATTATATTTGCGATTATTTTAAAAATCGTCAAGTATGAATTTGGTAATAATAGAGTTTAAGGTTGTAATCAACCTTAACATATACAAAAATTAAGGGGGTTAATACATGAAAAAAGCTAACAAATGGCTAGCACTTATGATTGCAATCATCATGGTTGCAAGCGTTGGCTTAGTAGGCTGTGGTGGTGGAAGCTCAACCGGGGAGAAAGCACAACCAGCTAAAGAACAAGTTTTAAAATTAAATGCAAGAACTGAGCCACCAAGTTTAGATCCAGCTACGGCAACTGATTCTACTTCAGGGGATATCCTACGTGAAGTAATGGAGGGCCTTGTTCGATTGAATGAGAAAAGCCAAGTAGAGAAAGGTTCTGGTGTTGCTGAAGACTGGACAATTAGTGAAGATGGTCTTAAGTATACCTTTAAGTTGAAAAAGGGTCTGAAATGGACCAATGGTGATCCTGTAACAGCACATGATTTTGAGTATGCATGGAAACGCGTATTAGATCCAAAGACTGCTGCTGACTATGCGTATCAATTATTCTATATAAAAAATGCCGAAGAGTATAATGCAGGTAAAGCAAAAGCGGAGGATGTAGGGGTTAAAGCAACTGATGATTATACTTTGGAAGTGGAATTAAAAGCCCCAACACCATATTTCTTGCAATTAACAGCATTCTATACTTTAATGCCTGTTAACAAAAAAGTAGTGGAGGCTAACAAAAACTGGGCGGCTGAAGCTTCTACTTATGTATCTAATGGCCCATTCAAATTAACGAAATGGGAACATGATAAAGAAGTTGTGTTGGAGAAAAACCCAGACTACTGGAATAAAGATAAAGTTAAACTTAACAAGATTACTTGGGCAATGATAAACGATGAGAACACTGAGTATCAATTATATCAAAACAATCAATTCGATATTGCTGCACCTCCTACAGAATTAACCAAAGAATTAATTGATAAAGGTGAGGCAAAAGCTGAGCCAATATTAGGTAATTATTGGTATCAATTTAATGTGAAAAAACCGCCATTCAACAATAAATATATTCGTCAAGCATTTGCAGCAGCGATTGACCGTGAAGCGTTGATTAATAATGTAACTAAAGGCGGCCAAATCCCAGCATATGCTTTAGTTCCACCAAATGCTTCTCCGGATATGGGAGCTGATTTCCGCAAAGAAAACGGGGATTTTGTGAAAAAACCAGCTGATGCAAAAGCATTGTTACAAAAAGGTTTGCAAGAACTAGGGCTTAAAACATTGCCAAAAGTAACACTTCTTTATAACACAAGTGAAGGCCATAAGAAAATTGCTGAGGCGATCCAAGCAATGTGGAAACAAAATCTTGGTGTTGACGTTGAATTGAAAAACCAAGAATGGAAAGTATATCTTAATACCTTAAATGCTGGCGATTTCCAAATTTCTCGTATGGGTTGGTTAGCGGACTATATGGATCCCATGACATTTATTGATTATTTTGTAACTAATGGTGGAAATAACAATACAGGATGGGGCAACAAAGAATACGATGCATTAGTTCAACAAGCAAAATCTACTGGGGACCAAAAAGTTCGCATGGATGCTATGTTAAAAGCAGAGAAAATTCTTATGGACGAAATGCCAATTGCACCAATTTACTATTATACTCGAGTATATATGCAAAAAGATAATGTAAAAGGCGTAGTTCGTCATGCCGATGGTACCACTGAATATGCTTGGGCATATATCGAATAATTAATATCAATTTCCGAACAATTGAATAGACCAAGAAATAACATATGGA
Source organism: Tepidibacillus fermentans (assembly GCF_004342885.1). NCBI lineage: Bacteria > Bacillati > Bacillota > Bacilli > Caryophanales > Bacillaceae > Tepidibacillus > Tepidibacillus fermentans. Next base: position 117,458 of record NZ_SMAB01000004.1, on the reverse strand, counting down.
AACAGAGAGGTATGCTATGGTGTAGTATACCTCTCTGATTCCGTCTTTTATCCATTTATCCGGAGGTGTTATACTTGCTAAGATATGTACTACAAAGATTAACCATGTTATTGGTTACGTTATGGGTTGTAATCACACTAACATTCATACTCATGCATGCCATACCAGGTGATCCTTTTACTTCAGAGAAAAAATTACCTGAGTCAACCATTCAAAATTTAAAAGCGTTTTATGGATTGGACAAACCTTTACCCGTTCAATATGTGAATTATTTGAAGAATATCGTTGTTCATCAAGATTTTGGCCCATCTTTTAAATCGAAAACATTAACAGTAAATGATTATATTGCAAATAACTTCCCAGTATCTGCTCAACTAGGTATTCAGTCATTGTTAATAGCACTTGTTTTTGGGTTGACCTTAGGAGTCATTGCTTCCCTTAGGCATAATACTGCATTAGATTATACAGCGATGATTATTGCTGTTTTAGGGGTTTCTGTGCCAAATATCGTCTTAGCTCCTATTTTGATCAATATTTTTGCGGTGAAACTTAAGTGGTTCCCAATTGCGATGTGGGGAACTTTTGCACATACGGTATTACCATCGATTGCATTAGGGGCTCATTCGATGGCTGTCATCGCACGATTAATGCGTTCCAATATGCTTGAGGTACTTAACCAAGATTATATTCGTACGGCTCGTTCAAAAGGGCTTAGTTCTTTTGTTGTTGTCTGGAGACATACAATCCGAAATGCAATTTTACCCGTTATTACCATTCTAGGTCCATTAGCCGCTACATTATTGACTGGTACATTCGTTGTCGAGCAGATCTTCGGTATTCCTGGTCTAGGAAAATACTTTGTTCAAAGTGTTAGTGACCGAGATTACCCAATGATTTTAGGGACTACGATTTTCTACAGTGCAATTCTGATTACGGCTAATTTTTTAGTAGATATCGCATATGGACTGATTGATCCAAGAATCAAAATAGGAGCTAAGGGGGAATAAGAATGCCAGAAATCACAAAAGACAGCTTCAAACGAATTGAAAGAGATATTCATCAGTCAGAGCAAATTAGCCGTCCTAGTATCAATTTCTGGCAGGATGCGTGGCGACGCCTGAAGAAAAACAAGTTAGCGATGTTTGGACTAGGAATTATCATCTTTTTAATATTAATGGCAATTATTGGTCCACATTTGATCCCATATGATTATAAGACACAAAATCTAAGTAATACGAATCAACCAATATCAGCAAAGCATTGGTTTGGAACAGATGACTTAGGGCGAGATGTATTTGCGAGATCTTGGGAAGGAGCGCGTATCTCATTATTTATCGGTTTTGCAGCTGCGATGTTTGACCTTTTAATAGGAGTAGTATATGGTGGTATTTCTGGATTTAAAGGTGGAAAAATTGATCAAATTATGATGCGAATTGTGGATGTCCTTTATGGACTACCTTATCTAATCGTGGTTATATTGCTTATGGTTGTAATGGAACAAGGACTATTTCCGATCATTGTAGCATTAGGTGCTACTGGTTGGATTGGAATGGCACGTTTAGTTCGAGGACAAATTTTGCAACTAAAGCAGATGGAATTCGTATTAGCTGCCAGAACATTAGGGGCTGATACAAAGAGATTACTCTTTACTCATTTAATTCCAAATACGTTAGGTCCAATTATTGTCAGTATGACATTATCTGTACCAGGTGCGATATTTGGTGAAGCATTTTTAAGTTTTATTGGACTAGGTGTTACACCTCCACTTGCTAGCTGGGGAACAATGGTTAATGATGCTGTTGTAACAATTATCTCGGGTTACTGGTGGCGATTATTTTTCCCAGCAACCTTAATCTCACTAACGATGTTTGCATTTAACGTTTTTGGAGATGGATTACGAGATGCATTAGATCCTAAATTACGAAAATAAGGGAGGAGAAAGTATGGCTGAAAAAATACTACAAGTTAAAGACTTAGAAGTCTCCTTCTTGACATATGCTGGAGAGGTGAAAGCGGTACGCGGCCTTTCGTTTGATGTGGAAAAAGGGGAAGCAGTCGCTATTGTTGGTGAATCAGGTAGTGGGAAAAGCGTTACTTCACAAGCCATCATGAAATTAATTCCTACACCACCTGGTGTATACAAAAACGGCCAAATTTTGTTTGGCGGCAAAGATCTAATTAAACTTTCAAATAAAGAAATGGAGTCGATTCGCGGTTCGGAGATCGGCATGATCTTCCAGGATCCAATGACATCGTTAAATCCAACGATGACCGTAGGAAGACAAATTGTTGAAGGACTTATGAAACATCAGGGTTTAAGTAAGTCTGATGCGATGAAACGTGCGGTTGAAATGTTAAAACTGGTTGGTATACCGAATCCTGAAGTCCGTATAAAACAATATCCTCACGAATTCAGTGGTGGTATGAGACAAAGGGTAATGATTGCAATTGCCCTTGCATGTAGTCCAAAATTATTAATTGCTGACGAGCCAACGACAGCTCTAGATGTTACAATACAAGCACAGATCATCGACTTAATGAAGGACTTGCAGAACAAATTAGATACATCCATTATTATCATTACTCATGACTTAGGGGTTGTGGCTGATATTGCCCAAAAAGTTATTGTCATGTATGCAGGAAAAGTAGTTGAACAAGGTTCAGTCGATGAGATTTTCTATAACCCGCAACATCCGTATACATGGGGATTATTACGGTCTGTACCAAGATTAGATTCTAAGGGTCATCGTTTAGAATCAATCGAAGGGACTCCGCCAGACTTATTATCACCTCCAAAGGGTTGTCCATTTTATCCTCGCTGTCCTTACGCGATGGAAATATGCACAACACATTTCCCAGATGAGACAGAGGTTGTACCTGGACATAAAACCTATTGTTGGTTACAGCACCCCGATGCACCAAAAGATGATGTTCCTGTAAAAATAGGAGGTGCTCATAATGGCAGATAAGCTGACAAATCAAAACAACAATGAGTATATTTTAGAAGTAAAAGATTTGAAGAAACATTTTCATGTTGGAAAAGGTATAGTTAAGGCTGTTGATGGTGTTACTTTTAGTGTGAAAAAGGGTGAAACCTTGGGATTAGTTGGTGAGTCTGGATGTGGTAAATCTACTACAGGTAGAACGATTATCCAATTATATGAACCTACAGGTGGCGAAATTATCTTTAAAGGAAATAAAATTGAAAAATTAAAAGGAAAAAAACTAAAGCAATTTAACCGTGAAATGCAAATGATTTTCCAAGATCCTTATGCTTCTTTAAATCCTAGGATGACTGTAGCTGATATCATCGGTGAAGGTATTGATATTCATAATTTGGCAACAGGCAAGGAAAGAATGGAACGAATCTATCATTTGTTAGAAACAGTTGGATTGAATAAAGAACATGCAAATCGTTTTCCCCATGAGTTCAGTGGTGGGCAGCGTCAAAGGATAGGTATTGCTCGTGCATTAGCAGTTGAACCTGATTTTATTATTGCTGATGAACCTATCTCAGCTCTTGACGTTTCAATCCAAGCGCAGGTCGTTAACTTGCTACAAGATTTACAAAAAGAGAAAGGGTTAACCTATTTATTTATTGCCCACGATTTATCAATGGTGAAGCATATCAGTGATCGAATTGGGGTTATGTATTTAGGTAATTTAGTAGAGTTAGCAGAAAGTGTTGAGTTATATGAGAGCCCATTACATCCGTATACAGAAGCATTATTATCTGCTATTCCATTACCCGATCCAAAGGTTGAACGGACTAGAGAACGGATTATCTTAGAGGGGGATGTCCCAAGCCCAATGAATCCTCCAAGTGGTTGCCGTTTTCGGACGCGTTGTCCTAAGGCAATGCCTGAGTGTGCGATTGAAACACCAAAATTAAAAGAGATAAAACCGGGTCACTTTGTAGCATGTCATTTATATAACTAATGAAATAAAAACTCCTTTATCGATTAATCGATAAAGGAGTTTTTTTATCTATATTTATTTAAAAGAAATATTCGGACAACGGAGAGCGTTGGAATATACAAACCTATTTTAATAGGAGAAATAAAAATAGAACCGCTTGGCAAATAAGAATTAATGCGATGAATAATGGGAGGTAGATTAAAAGTTCATATTTTGCTTGTTTTCTTCGCAATGCCATTTCATCAGGTATTTCTGTTTTTTCCTGACTCCAATGCGCAGAATCAGTATAAGGGTCTTCTCGAAAGAACATCTTTTTCCAACCAAGCCAAAACACACGGAAAAAGCCAGAAATGTGAACGATCATAATACCAGATATTAACAAAAGAGTCAATCCAATCATAAATGTTGTATTAGAATAGTTTAAAAGAAAATTGCCCTTATGAAAAAAAGCAATGAGAATGGAAATAAGCGTAAATAAAAGACTCATGATTGCTCGAATGAACCAAATTCGTTTTATCATATCCATCTTCTTTCCCAGAATTATAATATAACCTATAAACAAGAGGTATTATATGATATTTTGTATCAAAAGCTCAATAGTAATTATGATTGAAAATTATTATGATATTTGTAATTGAAATGATAAAATAATCATAAGAGAGTAAGGTAAAAGGAGCTGAATTATTTGGCAAAGAAAATCTTAGTGGTCGATGATGAACCATCAATTGTAACTCTCGTGAAGTTTAATCTTGAGAAGGCTGGTTTTGATGTGGAAACAGTTTCTGATGGTAGACAAGCTGTGGAACGTTGTGAAAGAGTTCAATATGATCTTATGGTACTCGATGTCATGTTACCCGAGTTAGATGGGTTAGAAGTTGTAAAAGAGCTAAAAAAGAAACAGATTAACATTCCAATACTAATGTTAACAGCAAAGGACGATGAATTTGATAAAGTTTTAGGTCTAGAACTTGGGGCAGATGATTATATGACAAAGCCGTTTAGTCCACGAGAATTAACGGCAAGGGTGAAGGCAGTTTTACGTCGTTTTTCAGTCACGCCAACTTATGTAGAGGAAGAAATTTCGGAGAAAATTGTTATTGGTGATTTAGTGGTTGAGCCAGAAAAGTTTGAGGCAAGATTAAAGGGAGAATTATTAGAATTCACTCCAAAAGAGTTTGAGCTTTTACTTTATTTAGCGAAGAACCAAGGGAAAGTATTAACCAGAGATCAATTATTAAATGCAGTATGGAATTATGATTATATAGGGGACTCCAGAATTGTGGACGTTCATATTAGTCACTTAAGAGAGAAAATTGAGGAAGATACGAAGCAACCTAAATATATCAAAACGGTTCGTGGAATTGGTTATAAATTTGGTGATCCACAAAAATGAATAAGTTAAAAACTCGTTTGACGTTAACCTATATTATTCTTATTGGGATTTTTGTCGTTGGTTTAGGTATATTTTTAACAAAATTAATTGAAGATACTTATATTGATGCAATTGGGGATCGACTCACTAAAGAATCTACACTTTTAGGTGAAGAAATTTCCTGGGCAATGAATTTTGCTGAAACAACAGCTCTTAGAAAAGATGCGACACGAATAAAAGAAAAGTTGAACGCAAGAGTTACGATGATCGATATTCATGGATATGTGTTAGCAGAATCCGATTTTGATCAAAAAAAAATGGAAAATCATGCTTCTCGTCCTGAATTTAAGCAAGCATTAGCAGGTGGTGTAGGAAAAGAAATACGTTATAGTCGTACATTAGGAATGGAAATGTTATATATTGCATCACCAGTATATTACGAAAAGCACCTTGTAGGAGCTATTCGTCTAGCTATTCCCTTTCAAGAAATTAAAAATTCCATCAACTATTTTTGGTACAGCCTTGTATTTAGCTTAACGATTGTTTTCCTCATTACCATTTTCATTAGTAATCAAGTAGCTACGAAGATCACTAGACCAATTGAGCATATTACCTATATTGCAAAACGAATCACCAATCGAGATTATCATGCACGTGTCCAAGTTCATTCTAAAGATGAGATTGGTCAATTAGCTGCTGTTATTAATTTGATGGCTGATAGTTTGCAAAATCAAATTGAAATGATTCATGAAAATCAAAGTAAATTAAGTACGGTCCTCAATAATATGACTTCTGGAATCATTTTAGTTGACCGCAAAGGGAAAATCATCTTGGCAAATCCTGCTTTAGAATGGCTACTTGGAGTTAAAGTGGAAGAACTGGTTGGCAAATATCATATGGAGGTTGGCCATAACTATCTTTTGAGTGAATTGATAGAGCGATCGTTAAACACAGGCGAATCCATTCGTACCGAAATCGATACCTATTATCCCACTAAAAAATCGTTAGATAGCAGTTTAGCACCGATACATGATGCAAAAGGTGAAATTAATGGCGTTGTTGCCGTTTTACATGATATAACAAAATTGAAGAATCTTGAGAATATGCGAAAAGAATTTGTGGCAAATGTATCTCATGAGTTACGAACTCCCATTACAGCTGTAAGGGGATTTGCAGAAACATTATTAGATGGTGCGATGAAAGATGAAGAAATCTGTAAGTCGTTTCTCCAAATTATTTACAAAGAGAGTGATCGCCTTCATCGTTTGATTCATGATCTTCTTGATCTTTCAAAAATAGAATTTAATCAAGATCTACTTAAATATACACTAGTAGATCTGAAACCATTTATTGAATCTACGATTGAAATGGTTAGACCCGAAGCGTTAAAAAAAGAACTTACAATCATCGAAGAATTAAACCCGATTCAAGCAGAAGTGGACGAAGATCGTATTCGCCAAGTCGTTATTAATTTATTAACCAATGCCATCGCATATACTCCACCAAAAGGTACGATTACGATTCGTCTTTATGAAGATTCAGAAGAAATTTTTACGATAGAGGTAGAGGACACTGGAATTGGAATTCCGAAGAAAAGTTTACCCCGAATTTTTGAACGGTTTTACCGGGTAGATAAGGCAAGATCTAGGGAATCAGGTGGAACTGGATTAGGACTAGCCATTGTGAAACATATTGTTGAATCCCATAGTGGAAATATCAGGGTAGAAAGTGAGGTGCAAAAGGGAACGAAATTCTCCATTTTACTCCCGAAAAAGAGATTTAAGGTATAGATTTTTCTTAGAAGAATAATGATTTGGTAAGAATAAAAATATGAAGAGGAGAAAAGTATGGAAACAGAAAAAGTTGTGGATATGATTCCAAAGAATCCCAAAAACTTAAAAAAAATATTCGTTTTCTCTTTCATTATTTTCATTGTAATTTTATTAATCTTTAATTCCTTTGTTATTGTTGATGCAGGTAATCGTGGTGTCGTCACACAACTAGGAGCTGTTCAAGATCGTGTTCTAAATGAAGGATTACATTTTAAAATACCTTTTATCCAAGAGATAATTCCTATGGAGGTTCGCGTACAAAAAGAACAAACAGAACAAACAGCTGCATCAAAAGATCTGCAAGTAGTTACAACCACAGTAGCGGTCAACTTTCACTTAAATCCTGATATAGTAAATAAGCTTTATCAACAAGTGGGTATGTCTTACAAAGAACGGATTGTTGCACCAGCAATTGGTGAATCATTAAAAGCCGTGACAGCTCAATATACAGCAGAGGAACTGATTTCTAAACGTCAAGAAGTAAGTACAAAAGTAAAAGAAACACTAGCCAAAAAATTAGCAACATATTATATGCAATTGGATGAGATTAATATAACGGAATTTAAATTTAGTGACGAATATAACCAAGCCATTGAACAAAAGCAAATTGCTGAACAACAAGCCTTAAAAGCAAAACTTGATCTCCAACGAGTAGAGATTGAGGCAAAACAAAAGATTGAACAGGCAAAAGCAGAAGCTGAATCCTTAAAATTACAAAAACAAGAAGTAACCAAAGAATTAATTGAACTGCGAAAGATTGAAGCACAAATGGAAGCGATCAAGAAATGGGATGGGAAATTACCTAATGTAACTGGAGGTAGTGTTCCATTTATTGATGTGAATGGACTACAAAAATGAAAATTATCAATTCGCAACAGTCTTCTTTATTGAAGGCTGTTTTTGTTGTTAAAGTTTTTCGTTTATTGAAAAAAGGATTATGGTAGTTTTGCATCAAATTCTGCTTATGATATGATAGTTGAAGAATAATGAAAGAGGAGAAGTTTCATGAAAAAGTTAGTCTTAATTGACGGAAATAGTATTTCAAATCGTGCTTTTTATGCTTTGCCATTGCTAAGTAATAAGCAAGGTCTCTTTACCAATGCAGTTTATGGATTTACACAAATTTTATTAAAAATATTAGAGGAAATGAAACCAGATTATTTCTTAGTTGCGTTTGATGCTGGAAAAGTTACATTTCGCCATAGCGATTTTAAGGAATATAAAGGAAAACGAATGAAAACCCCATCTGAATTATCGGGGCAATTTCCGATGATTCGTGAACTATTAGATGCGTTTCATTTACAACATTTTGAATTAGAAGGATATGAAGCAGACGATATCATTGGTACTCTTTCTAAAAGAGCTGAAGAAATAGGAATCGAAACGGTTATTTATACTGGGGACAAAGATATGCTTCAACTGGCATCTGATTCTGTTATGATTTATTTAACTCGAAAAGGAATCACCGAAGTAGAACCATTCGGACCCAAAGAGATTATGGACAAGTATGGTCTAGAACCGAAGCAAATTATTGACTTAAAAGGTTTAATGGGGGATCCTTCAGATAACATTCCAGGTGTTCCAGGAATCGGCGAAAAAACAGCTTTGAAGTTATTGCATGAATACCAAACGGTAGAAGGAGTATATACTCATTTAGATCAGATTACAGCTAAGAAATTGAAGGAGAATTTGACGACTTACCAAGACCAAGCCATTTTAAGCAAACAGCTTGCTACCATTTATCGGCAAGTTCCGATCGAGATTCAATGGGAAGATTTAAAAGTGGATGATAAAGGGTATCATCGTGATGAGGTTTATCAATTATTTGTGAAATGGGAATTTCATAGTTTGATCGAACGTTTAGGTATGCAAAAATCGAAAGAGGAAGAGACTGAGCAAAAAGATGTATTGTTGATCGATCGACTTACAGAGAAGAACAAAACAAAGTGGGAGAAAATATTGGGTGAGGAAGGCCCACATGCCATTTATGTGGAGACGATTGGTGAACAACCTCATGGTCGCCAAATTTTGGGATTAGCCGTAACGAATGGAAAAGAAATCTTATTTATTAATGATCAGCAATTAAAACAATGGACAGATTTTCAGGAATGGCTACAAGATTCTTCAAAAACGAAATGGGTTTTTGACGGGAAAAGAGTAGAGATGGTCTTTTTTTGGAACCAAATAGAAATAAAAGGGATCGCCTCCGATTTGTTGTTAGGGGCATATTTGCTCAATCCACAAGATGGTTCACCGAGTTTAGCTGAGATTGCCAAACAGTATCATTATTCTGGTCTGCAAGATGATGAGTTGGTTTATGGTAAGGGGGCCAAATATGCAATTCCTAAAGAAACGGTCTATGTAGATCATATTAGCCGAAAAGCCCATGCCATTTTTGCTTTAATTCCTACGATTGATGAAAAATTAAAGGAAACAAATCTAGACCGATTATTTTACGAAATAGAACTTCCATTGTCTAGAGTTTTAGCGAAAATGGAGAAAATCGGTGTTCGGATTGATAGCCAACGTTTAAAAGAGATGGGAGAAGAACTGAATCAAACACTTATTACTTTAATGGAAGAAATCTATGAACTTGCGGGTACAGAATTCAATATTAATTCACCAAAACAATTAGGAGAAATCCTTTTTGATAAACTTCAACTTCCCATCATCAAGAAAACAAAAACAGGTTATTCAACCAGCGCAGATGTGTTGGAAAAATTGGAACCACACCATCCAATCATCGGGCTGATTCTGAAGTATCGCCAAATTGGCAAATTGCAATCGACCTATATCGAAGGTTTATTAAAGATGGTGGACAAAGAAACTCAGCGAATTCACACTTCATTTAATCAAGCGATTACAGCGACTGGCCGGTTAAGCAGTACGGAACCTAACTTACAAAACATTCCGATTCGCTTAGAAGAGGGTAGAAAAATTCGTCAGGCTTTTATCCCTTCGTACGAAGATTGGCTGATTCTTTCCTCTGATTATTCACAAATTGAACTTCGTGTACTTGCCCATATAGCTGAAGATGAAAACTTGATTGAAGCGTTTAATCAGGATATGGATATTCATACAAAGACAGCAATGGATGTATTTGGAGTCAAAGAAGATGAGGTTACATCATTAATGCGAAGACAGGCCAAAGCGGTCAATTTTGGAATCGTCTATGGAATTAGCGATTACGGTCTATCACAAAACTTAAATATTTCAAGAAAAGAGGCTGCTGAGTTTATAGAGCGCTATTTCTCCGTCTTTTCCGGAGTGAAAACCTATATGAAAAAGATTGTTGAACAAGCGAAACGAGATGGCTATGTCAGTACCTTAATGAATCGCAGGAGATATCTACCTGATATTCATAGTTCCAATTTCAATATACGTAGTTTTGCTGAACGGACAGCGATGAATACACCGATTCAGGGGACAGCTGCTGATATCATAAAAATTGCCATGATCAATATCGATCAAGAGATGAGACGTTTATACCTTAAAAGTCGTTTATTATTACAGGTACATGATGAATTAATCTTTGAAGTTCATCCAGATGAAAAAGAGATGATGATGAGCCTTGTAAAAAATACGATGGAGAACGCTATCCAATTAAAAGTTCCTTTAAAAGTGGATCTTCACTTTGGGAAAACTTGGTATGATGCAAAATAATAAGAAAGAGGATGAATATGCCTGAACTACCAGAAGTAGAGACTGTTAGACGTGGATTAGAATTGGTTATAGTAGGGAAAAAAATAAAAGATATTCAGGTTTATTATCCAAAAATTATTCGGTCTCCGCAAGATACTGAACAATTTAAATTTCTTCTTATCGGGCAAGTGATTCAATCGATCGGTAGGAGAGGAAAATATTTGCTTTTTCATCTTACAGATGATACACTTGTTTCCCATCTGCGTATGGAAGGAAAGTATATCTATACCGAAAATCCGAATGAGCCTTATGATAAACATACTCACGTGATATTTTCTTTTACCGATGGCTCCCAATTACGTTATCGAGATGTACGAAAATTTGGGACAATGGATGTGGTAAAAAGGGACGGCGAAACAGAATTAGAAGGGATCAAGAAATTAGGACAAGAACCAATCGATCCCGAATTTAATTTAGAACGATTTAAAAAGCAGGTAAAACAAAGAATGGCACCGATTAAACAGATATTACTCAATCAAGAAATCATCAGTGGTTTAGGAAATATTTATGTGGATGATAGTCTGGCTCTGAGTAAAATCCATCCATTACGGTCAGGAAAATCATTAACCGATGATGAAATCGCAAACTTAATTATGTCCATGAAGCAGGTGTTGGAAAAAGCAATTGAAAAAGGTGGATCAACGATCCGTTCTTTTGAGTCATTTTATGGAAGAGGTTCGATGCAAGACCACCTCATTGTTTATGGTCGAACAGGAAAACCTTGTATCGTCTGTGGTACCCCGATCGAAAAAATTCGAGTGGCAGGTAGAGGCACCCATTTCTGTCCTCATTGCCAAAAGGCAGCAAAAGAATAAATAAGCACTTCTCTTTATCCCTTTCCATAATATATCTAATGAAGATTGGAGAGGGAGAGATGCAGTTTGAATATCGTATCACTACTAATTTTATCACTGGCTGTAAGTTTAGATAGCTTTAGTGTGGGTGTGACTTATGGGCTTCGTAAAGTGATTATTCCGATTTATTCGATTATGATCATAAGCATTGCCTCGGCAACAATGATTTTGTTGTCCATGCAGTTAGGGATTTGGATCCAATATTTCTTATCGCCCCACGTGGCAAAATTTACTGGAGCGACAATTTTGATTTTTATTGGTTTATGGGCGATTATCCAAGTTTTTCGTCAAAAAAATGAAGATGACGATCATGAAATTAGTTATGACATTCAAAAAATATTGACAATTGAATTGAAAAAATTAGGTTTGATGATTCAAATCTTAAAAACACCGATGAAAGCAGATATTGATCGATCGGGAAGTATATCTTCAATCGAGGCTATTTTTTTAGGTTTGGCTCTTTCTCTAGATGCTTTTGGAGCAGGTCTAGGTGCTTCCTTAATTGGTTTTAAGCCTTTAATAACTGCGATTACAATCGCAGGGATGAGTGGACTTTTTATTTTAATTGGTATAAAGATTGGATTTTGGTTTTCGGAAATCAGATGGTTGAAGAAATTTACTCTAATACCAGGGATTATTTTGATTTTAATGGGTTTTTATCGTTTTTTTTGATGAGGTTTAGATTGAAAAAAGTCAAATTTCTAATTTTTAAATTCTAATATTGGGGTGAGTCAATTGATTATTGGTTTAACTGGGGGAATAGGTAGTGGAAAAAGTACCGTAGCAAAGCTTTTCAGAAAATATGGGGTTCCCGTTGTTGATGTTGATTTGATTGCTCGCGAAGTTGTTGAACCGGGTAAGGAAGCATGGAGGAAAATAATCGAACATTTTGGAGAGAAAATTTTGTTACCGAATCAACAGATCGACCGCAAAAAATTAGGAAATATTATTTTTCAAGATGAAAAGGAAAGAAAAATTTTAAATGAAATCACTCACCCTATAATTATTCGAACAGCAATAGAAAATGCGAAGGAATTGGAGAAAAAGAACTCCTACGTAATTGTTGATATTCCATTATTATTTGAGTCAAAAAGAGAAAAGTTATTTGATCAAATCATTGTGGTTTATGTTCCTTTTGCCATTCAACTAAAGCGTTTAATGAAACGAGATCAAATTTCCAAAGAGGAAGCAATAAGAAAAATGAAGTCACAGATTGACTTAGAGGAAAAGAAAAAAAAGGCAGATATAGTTATCTATAATGATAAGGGGATCGAACAAACGGAAGAACAAGTAGTAAAAATTATAACGGATTGGCAAAGTAAGAGGTTTTAATTCAAATGTTACAATTAAAACGTTATAAAAAGCCGCTTTTTTTCTTTTTTTTATTATTCCTTGTCTTTCTTTCAATCAATTCTCGTACTGTTTGGAAGTTTATGTATCCGATTAAATACGAGAAGCAAATTAAGATCTATACTTCAAAGTTTCATGTCGATCCCTATTTGGTTTTGGCTATTATTCAAGTGGAAACACGTTTTCAGAAAGATAAGCATTCTCCAAAGGGTGCAGTAGGATTGATGCAAATTATGCCGGAAACGGCGAATTGGATCGCTAAAAGGGCGGAATTTCCCTCGGAAATGGTTCAAAATTTACACCAGCCTGAGAATAATATTGCATTTGGGAGTTGGTACTTATCCAAAATGAATCAACAGTTTAACGGTAATATTTATGCCACGATTGCAGCTTACAATGCTGGGCCAGGTAATGTTGAAAAATGGATTCAACAAGGTCTTTGGGATGGTTCTTTGGAACACTTGGATAGGATTCCATTTGGAGAAACCAGACATTATGTACAAAGAGTTTTACATTTTTATGATCGATATCAATGGATCTACAAATATGATTTTTAATCTTACATGATATTCTCGAAGCACTTCAGATTTTGAAGTGCTATTTTTTTTAAAAAAGTAATAAAATAATAATGTTTCGTTAATATAACACATTTATAAATAAAGAGGATTTTTTAGCGAAAATTATTTGTCCAAAAAATTATTTTTACCATCTTGTTGCAAAATATGTTATGCTGATTATAATGAATTATATAAATAGTATGTAATAAATATGGGGAGGAGAAACAAATAATGTCAATTAGAATGGCGATCAGTGGCTTTGGGAGAATCGGAAGGATGGTATTCCGACGTGCGATACAATTTCCAGAAATTCAGATTGTGGCAATCAATGCGAGTTATAAACCTGAAATTTTGGCGCATATGTTAAAATATGATACCGTTCACGGAAAGTTAGATGCTGAAATTGAAGCGACTAATGATTCGATTATTGTGAATGGAAGAGAAACCAAAATCATACCTGAGCGAAATCCAGAAAATTTACCTTGGAAAGAGATGGATATAGAAATTGTGATTGAATCAACGGGTAAACATCGAGATCGTGAAAGTGCTGGCAAACATTTAACTGCCGGTGCGCAAAAAGTAATCATTACAGCTCCAGCTAAAGGTGAAGATGTAACGATTGTAATGGGAGTAAACCAGGAAATCTATGATCATGAAAAACATCACATTATATCCAATGCGTCTTGTACAACCAATTGCTTAGCACCTGTTGCAAAAGTATTACATGACCATTTCATCATTAAAGAAGGGATGATGACCACTGTTCACTCCTATACTAATGACCAAAGAGTTCTTGATAATATGCATAAAGATTTAAGAAGAGCTAGAAGTGCAGGTCAAGCTATTATCCCAACAACTACCGGAGCAGCCAAAGCTGTCTCACTTGTCTTACCAGAATTAAAAGGTAAATTAAACGGAATTGCACTTCGTGTACCGACGCCTGATGTTTCAATTGTAGACCTAGTAGTAAATGTAAAAGAAGCAGTTACAGTTGAACAGGTCAATGAAGTATTGAAAAAAGCGAGTCAGGAAGAATTAAAGGGAATTCTTCAATACTGTGAAGAACCTTTAGTCTCTGCCGATTTTATTGGAAATGAGCATTCTTCGATTGTAGATGCGTTATCAACAATGGTTATTGGTGAACATCAGATTAAGGTTATGGCTTGGTATGATAATGAATGGGGTTATTCTTGTCGAGTCGTTGATTTAGCTCGATTCGTATCGAATTATCAAGTAAGTAAACAAGAAAACAAGGTATTATCTGCGTGAAGCCATAAATAATAGCGCTAGGGATATCCTTAGTGCTTTTTTACATAGGGTCGTTTCAGTTTAACATCTCATTTCTAACTTCTCACTTTTAATATTGGAGAGGCCGAGATATCTCGCCCTCTCCATATTTTTCTACCATATTTCCAAATGGTTAGAAAAAAGGATATTCAATTAAGCTTGAGGAAATGTTGTTCCTCCTGCAAGTTGTTGTTCAGCAATTTGGACTAAATGACGAGTAATGTGGCCCCCAATAGCACCGTTATCACGGGAAGCGATAAAGCCCATGTAACCATCTTGAGGTATTTGAATTCCTAATTGAGTAGCCATTTCAAATTTAAGTTGGTCTAAAGCTTGGTTAGCCTGTGGTACAAGTAATTGGTTGCTACTACGTTCTTGACCTTTTGCCATGATTGTCACCTCCTTTAGGTTTGTATTTGTAGTTTGTATTAAATTTTTAAAACAAATACAGGTAAGTCATTCCTGTTTTGCTAACTTCGCATATTTTCTCATCATGCTGAGATGTGAAAATACATAAAAAAAATTCTTGCAAAACTAGATTAAAACCAGTATACTGAAATTCGTGAAATTCATTACGTTTAAATAACTAAGGAACCAGTATCTACTTAAAGGGTTAGGACCTCATCGGACTAACTTGCCCCCGTGGTAGATGGCGTAGGTCCCGCATGCTTGAAAGGGCATGAAATTATTGATTCAAGGGGGATTGAATGATGGATACTATGGGACGTCACATTATTGCAGAATTATGGGGATGTAACGTCGAAAAACTAAACGATTTTAAATTTATTGAAAAAATGATGGTAGATGCAGCATTAGAAGCTGGTGCAGAAATTCGTGAAGTAGCTTTTCATAAATTTGCGCCAATGGGAGTAAGTGGAGTGGTGATTATATCTGAGTCCCACTTGACTATCCATAGTTTTCCAGAACATGGCTATGCAAGTATTGATGTTTATACTTGCGGCGATCGAATTGATCCAAAAGTTGCTGCAGATTACATTACCAAACAATTAGAAGCAAAGACACGTGAATCTGTTCAAGTGCCTCGAGGTATGGGTCCTGTCAAAATTGACCCAATGAAAGTAGAAACTTTTGCTTAATTTAAAATGGAGTCAAAAGGAAGGATATGAATCATATCCTTCCTTTTTTAGCGTAAAAGAAAGTATAAGATTTTGGGAACAATAGCTTAGCTCTCTTACAAAACATGACTTGTATGTTCTAACGCTACTCCTAATCTTACGGCTTTCCATGAATTATACAAACCTATTTTTAATTTACTTGACCATATTTACAAAGTAGGAGAAACTAATAATAGCGATAGTTAGAAAAATTGAGGTGAATAGGACTATGCGTTGTCCTTATTGTAATTATAATGGAACAAAAGTTTTAGACTCTAGACCGATTAATGACGGCAAATCGATACGAAGAAGACGGGAATGCGAATCCTGTGGCCGAAGATTTAATACGTATGAAGAAGTAGAGGAAACTCCAATCCTTGTGATCAAAAAAGATGGAAGTCGTGAAGAATTTAGTAGAGAAAAAATATTACGCGGGTTAATAAGAGCCTGTGAAAAGAGACCGGTTGGACTGGAAAAATTAGAAAGTATTGTTGCCGATATTGAGAGAGAATTAAGGAACGATTTGCGTTCCGAAGTGGAAAGTCAAAAAATTGGAGAAATGGTGATGGAACGTTTATATCACACTGACGAAATCGCTTATGTTCGATTTGCTTCTGTATATCGGCAATTTAAAGATATTAATGTCTTTTTAAAAGAAATTACAGAACTTTTGCGAAAATCATGATTTGAAAACAAAAAGCCCCTCTTCGAGGGGCATATCTCTTCTTTATTATGAACAAGTCGAACCATAAGTAGATCTTACTGTAAATCCACTTCCAAAACGGGAATCTTTGAAATCGATCTCTACTTCACCAATATTTTCTAATTCTTGGGCATTCACAACAACTTTAAAAAGACCTTGATCAAATACTTTATCTTCATCATTTGGCTCATCCAGAGCCAACCCTAAAGAGGGACCTCCTCAGCCAAAACCAGCAATATATACACGGATTGCTGCACTGCTTTCTTTCTCTTTAAGGATCTGTGCTAGCTTATCCTTAGCATTAGGTGTAACGGTTACCATCCTTAATCTCCTTTCCTAATCTCAAAAAAACAAGGTATAAGATAATAATTATTATAACTCATAAAAACATTATATATAGTTTAGTGCGATAGAGCAATAGATAGTTTCGTCCAATTTCAACTGATGGTATAATAAAAAAATGATCTGTTGAATATAAAGGGGATGAGATCATGCGATATACTTCTAATGAAATCACACCACAAGACCAATATCAAGTGAGAATGTTTGAATCGATTGAGATATCTCAAATCTCCTATCTTATTCATTTATATCAACCGATTATTGGACCTGAAGCTGTCAGTTTATATCTGACATTACGGAATCATTTGCCATTACAATATATAGGTGTTTCTTCACAACATCTCCATCGTCATTTAGCAAACCAATTATTTGTTCCCTTTCATGTTCTGATGAAAGCAAGGAAAACTTTAGAAGCTGTTGGTTTATTACGAACCAAGAAATACCAACATCAAGTTGAAGAAAAACAATTTATTGAATATATTCTTGTTCCACCATTAGACCCTGTGAATTTCTTCCAAAGTGACATTTTAAGTATTTTGTTATTAAATCGAATTGGGAAAAATGCATATCTAGAGCTGATGGAACAATTACTAACCTATGAAAAAACGACGATTCCATCTGAATATATTGAGAGCGAAATCACAAAATCTTTTGATGAGGTTTTTGATTCTATCTTATTCTCCGAGATTACAGTTAAACCTGGGTCAGAGGTAGATCAGTTAATTAAGCCTTATTCCCTAACTCCAGAGAAAGAATCAACGAGAAAACCAATTGTAATTAAAGACCAGTATTTAGATATTGAATTTATCAAAGGCATGATGAGCAACTTATTTCAAGTTGAGCAGATTTTTTCAAAAGAAAACATCCAACTCTTTCATGAACTTGCTTTTCTTTATCAATTATCGGAAATGGACATTATTCATTTACTACATGATCCCTATATTTATGACTCATCAGGAATGATTCAGGAAGAGCTTTTGCGAGAACGAGTCAAAGATCGATTACAGTTTGAACAAAAAGAAATGCTGATCATTGAAAAAGAAGGAATCTCTAGCTCACAAAGGGAAGGTCAGCCAATCAATCATGGTGATATAGAAAAAAGACATAAATGGATTTTGGAACATTATTCCCCAATTGAACTACTAAAGCAATACCAAGGCGGTGCGAAAATCCCTGAAGCGGATTTAGCTTTAGTCGAGGGGCTTGTTCGCGATTATCAATTACCTTTCCAGGTGGTAAATGTTTTAATCGAATATATCCTATTATCTAATCAATACAAATTACCGAAAAAATTAACAGAAAAGATTGCTGGTCATTGGAAAAGATTAAAGATCACAACTGTTGAAGAGGCATTACAAATTGCGAAAAAAGAGCATCAATTATATAGAGGATGGAAAGAAGGAAATAAGAAAGCAACAAATGGAACGACGAGAACGAATAGAGGAAGAAACACAGAAAAGAGAGAAAAAGTTCCAGATTACATTTTGAATCAGGAAAAGAATTATCATAGGGAATCAAGCGCGAAATCTTCGAAAGAAATAGATCCCAAAACGCAAGAAGAGATCGAAGAATTATTGAGAAAATTGGGAGAGACGGAGGAAGAAGTGAAAAAATGAACCGTTTAGGAGAAGTATTAAGTGAAATGCTCCCTCATCTACTGATTGATCAACAAAATTGGTTGCAATATTTTGAACATCATCCTGAATTACAAGGAATGATTGAACGTAATCAACTTACAAAAGATCAAATATTACCTGCTTTTAATCAGCTATATCAATATATTGAAGAAAAAAAACATTGTGAAATGTGTAAGGGACTAGACAATTGTCAAAACCTTCTAAAAGGGCATTATACACGTTTGAATTTTTCCTATGGACAAATTCAATCTAGTTTGACGAAATGTCATTATTTGATTCAACATCAAGAACAAATCTATAAAGAAAAATTGTTTCATAGTCAATATATTGCGAAGGATGTACTTAATGCTTCATTTAAAGATCTAGACAAAACTGTTGAAAGACAAGAGGTCATAAAAGCGTTATTGATGTTCATCGCTAATCTACAAGCAGGTAAGAAACAAAAAGGGATCTATCTCTATGGTCCATTAGGAGTAGGAAAAAGTCATCTAATGGCTGCAACAGCAAAACTACTAGCGGACAAAGGGATATCGACATTGATGATTTATGTTCCTGACTTTTTCCGGGAAATAAAAAACTCAATCCAAGATCAATCATTACATGAGAAAATGAAATTATTGAAAGAGATTGAGGTTCTAATCTTAGATGATATTGGGGCAGAAACGATCTCTCAATGGGAAAGAGATGAAATTCTGGGAGCAATTCTCCAAGCCAGAATGGTAAAAGGGTTGCATACTTTGTATACCTCGAATTTGAATTATGATGATCTAGAAGAACACTTATCCTATTCGAACAAAGGTGGAATTGAAGAGCTGAAAGCGAAACGGATCATGGAGAGAATTCGTCATTATACCGTACCTTATTTTCTCGATGGGCCTAATCGGAGAAAAGAATACGTTGGATAAAAGGACTTGCGTGTCCAAAATGGACATGCTATAATCTTTATTGTTCAAATGGGGCATTAGCTCAGCTGGGAGAGCGCTACGCTGGCAGCGTAGAGGTCAGGGGTTCGAGCCCCCTATGCTCCACCATAAATAAAGCCAGTAATAGCAAGGGGTTATGTAATATACATACCTTGCTTTTTTTATGTCTACTAATCCACAATAGAAACCGTGTTTTCTACTAGTTTTTCAAGAAACTTTATCGTAATATATATGTAAATATTTTGATTATTTATTCAAAATAATGGTTTAGTATTGGGTTCTATTGGGGGAGTGAGTATGATTTCAATATCAGATCGGGTGAAGGTTTTCCAAACGAATGTTTTTTCTGAGTTAGCCAATTACAAAAAACAACGAATCGAACAAGGTTTAGAAGTGATCGATTTAAGTGTTGGTAGTCCTGACTTACCACCACCTGTATATGTAATGGAAGCTTTGGTCGATGCGGTAAAGGATCCAACTCAATACGGATATGCACTAAAGGGAACAGATGAGTTTCATGAAGCAGTGGCTGATTATTATCATAAAAGGTTTTCCGTTCAACTGAATCCCAAAAAAGAGGTTTTACAGCTTATGGGTTCTCAGGATGGCCTAGTTCATCTACCGATGATCTTTGCTGATCCTGGTGATGTGATTCTTGTTCCAGATCCAGGTTATACGGCTTATGAAGCAGGGGTTCATCTTGCGAGTGCTACACTCTATCCAATGCCATTAAAAAAAGAATATCAATTTTTACCACGTCTTGATGAGATCCCTGAAGAGATTGCAAGAAAAGCAAAAGTAATGATTTTAAATTTCCCAGGTAATCCAGTTCCTGCTTTAGCGACAAAGGAATTTTTCGAGGAAGTTGTTCAATTTGCAAGAAAATACGAGATCATTGTGATTCATGATTTTGCTTATTCCGAATTAATTTTTGATGGACATCAGAAAATTAGTTTTTTAGAAATTGACGGGGCGAAAGAAGTTAGCATTGAATTTAATTCTCTATCAAAAAGTTTTAACATGGCAGGAGCTCGTATCGGTTATATTGTTGGAAATGAAGAAATTATTGAAGAAATAGCGAAAGTGAAATCGAATCTAGATTATGGAACCTTTTTACCGATTCAAAAGGCAGCAGCTACTGCTTTAAAAGATGATTCCGAATTTTTGACAAAAAATGCGAAAATCTATCAGGATCGTCGGGATGTATTAGTGGATGGGTTATCAGCGATCGGGTGGCATGTGGATAAACCACCAGCTACCATGTTTGTTTGGGCCGAAATCCCTAAAGGTTGGGCTTCAAAGGAATTTGCATTAGAATTGATCAAAGCTGGTGTTGTGGTAACTCCTGGAAATGCGTTTGGCGCACAAGGAGAGGGGTATGTACGGATTGCTTTAGTTCAATCAGAGGAAAAATTGAAAAGAGCGATTCAATTGATTGATCGAAGTGGAATTTTGAAGAGAAAGATATAAATCCATGAAAAAAGTCTACTTGCTTAAAGCATGTAGACTTTTGGTATCGTTGTTCACATTCACATTATAGAATTTGTGCTTTTTGTTCTAGATCTTGGTAAACCTTTGTACCTTCAATTTGAACAATTTTCCGAAACTCTGTTAATAGATGTTTGGTAATTGGCCCAGGAACTCCCTCACCAATTTGTCTACCATCTACATCAATAACTGCAATCACCTCGGCGGCTGTTCCTGTTAACAATACCTCATCTGCAACATACACATCATGACGTGTAAATGGTTGTTCGATCACTTGATACCCCAATTTTTTTGCGATATCCATGATGGCTTTTCGGGTAATTCCTTCAAGTGCACCGAGATACGTAGGTGGAGTATAGAGTACACCATTTTTTACAATAAAGATATTGTCCCCTGACCCCTCAGCTACATAACCATTTGCATTTAACATTAAAGCTTCACTGGCACCTGCACGATTTGCCTCAATCTTTACAAGAACATTATTGAGATAGTTTAATGATTTAATCTGTGGATTTAGAGCATCTGGCGTATTTCTTCTTGTTGGAACCGTAACAATCCGTATCCCTTTTTCGTAATGTTCCTTTGGAAATAGTGCAAGGGGTTGAACAATAATAATCACTTCTGGTTTCTCACATTTGTAAGGATCTAATCCTAAATCGCCTACACCACGAGAAACAACAAGTCTTATATAGGCATCACGATAATTATTCTTTCGAACGGTTGCAACGACTGCTTCTGTCATTTCTTCTGGAGTCATTCCAATTTCGAGCATAATCGACTTTGCAGAATCGTAAAGTCGCTTAATATGTTCATCTAATCGAAAAACATTTCCGTTATATACACGAATTCCTTCAAAAATTCCATCCCCATATAAAAACCCATGGTCAAATACTGAAACTTTTGCATCTTCCTTTTTTACGTATTTCCCGTTCATATAGATCCAATCAGGCATAATTTTTCCCCCTTGAAATAATTTAAAATATTTTGATAATTTACGAGACCAAAAGAAATAATCAAGAGTGAACTTCATCTTTTGTTTTCACATCATACGGATAACTTCCTAAGATTCGTATTTGACATCCTAAAGCCTCAATTTCAGCAAAGGCCCCAGGTAGTAAGACGTCGTCCATTTTCTGTTCAATGTCAATAATAAAATAGTAGTTTCCAAGCCCTTTCTTAGTAGGTCTGGATTCAATTCGCGATAGGTTGATTTTCCTCCAAGCGAAAGCTGCTAAAACTTGATATAAGGCTCCAGGATAATCTTTTGGTAGTGTAACAAGGATCATGGTACGATATGAAGGAGTTTGTGTTGATCTTAACTGTAATGGATTTTCTCCCACGACAATAAAACGGGTGTAATTATCTTTATAATCTTCGATACTCTCTTTCAAAAAAGTTAATGAATAAAGTTCTTTCGCCAGTCGTGTACCTATAGCAGCCCATGGTTTTTCAGGATTTTCGCTAACGGTTTCTGCTGCTTCTGCCGTACTATTTGTATAGATGATCTCAGCATGTGTTAGATGGTTATGTATAAAGCGACGACACTGGGCAATTGCTTGAGGATGCGAATATATTCTTTGAATCTGTGAAAGAGAAATGGAAGATTGAGCTGTTGAAACGAATAAATGTTGAGCAATCGGTAATACCAGCTCAGCTAATATAGGTAATTCCATTTCATGAATGATCCAATCAAGGGTTAGATTAACAGAGCCTTCTATTGAATTTTCTAATGGAACAACTGCATAATCAACCTTCTTCATGGCAACAGCATCAAGGACATCTGGAATACTACCAAAAGAAATATATTGTACTTGATCATTTTCAAAAATGGAATGGGCAGCTTCTTCTGTGAATGTTCCATGTGGACCTAAGAATGCAATCTTTTTTGACATTTTTCATCTCCTTCAGAAGGTTTTGATTTTTATAAACTTTACTACTTTACAGGTGCGATGTCAATCGATTAATTTTCTGCTTTTTCCTGTATGAAACCGCTTAAATTCGATGAAAATAGAAGAAAATTACACCTGTTCGGGGATTTATAACTAATTTTTCAATTGGGCGTATACAAGAACAAAATTCCCTATACGAATCTAAAAGATAAACCCCCTTTTAACCAGCTTCGTTAAAAAGGGGTTTTGTTTCAAATGAAGATTATTTTGATAAATTTTTGGATAGGGTTAGCACAAATTTTAGAGCTTTTTGAACTCCAGGATCTTTTAATAGCTTTAATAAAGAGCCAATACCTACTTTAGAGGTATCATCTTTAATTTGTTGTTGAGTCTCTTCAACAGCATCAAGTAGTTTGTCAATAGTGTCCATACCACCGATATCTGCAAAAACACGATCACCATATTCCATCGCTGTACCTGCAATCGCTGCTAATTTAATAACTGCACCTGTATTTAAAGCTCTAGTTGCACTTGAAACAAAAGTAGCTAATTCTACTAGATCTTTTAATACATTTTTTTCCTTTAAAACGCTAAGAGTTTGCAATAATTCTTTGACCATTGCCATTTCTTCCGCGGTTAATTGTAATTGTTGTTCATTTGCAACACTCATTTTTCAACACCCCTTTCTATAATAGTCCCCGAGCTGTCATCCAATACATTTCATTAAATGCATGTTTAAACCAATGGATCATTGCAGATTGTGGAACTGGATTTGGCGGATGATTGTAATCCATATTGATGTATGTTCCTTCTTCTAGACCCGCCTCAATGAAGCAGAATACTTTACCATCATAGAAGTTGGTAGGTGTTTGACCGTGTAGCTCCTGTTCGATATTCTTAGCGACGTATTCAGACTCATAGTGAGCGGTAGAACCAGCTTTACTAATTTGTAATGCAGTAGCGTCACCAATCACGTAAATATAGTTATCGTTGATGGCCTTTAATGTATACTGGTTAACAGGAATAAAGCCCATTTCATTTCCTAGGCCAGAGTCAAAAATCACTTTTGCACCACGATGAGGTGGGATAGATACTAACAAGTCAAAAGATTCTTCTTTGCCATCTTTGGAGTAAAGGATTTTCTTTTGAGGATCAACTTTTGCAGGAACGAATTCGGTTACGTAACGGATATTACGTTTTTCCATTTGAGGTTTATACCAAGCTGCTACATTAGCTGCAGAGTGTACAGTTTCTAATGGGTAAGTATAAACAAGTTCAACCTTATCACGAATTCCTTTCTTTTCAAAGAATTCATGTGCCATGAGATAAAACTCTATAGGTGCAACTGGACATTTATGGGGCATACCCATAGTAATCAAAATTTTTCCACCCTTGAAGTTGGTGATTTTCTCTCTTAATTTAAGAGCACCTTCTGGTGAATAGAAATCGTCCCCTGCTTCTGGCAATCCAGGGATCAAATCGAAACGAGGAACTGCTCCTGTACCAATGACCAAATAATCATAGGAGAAATCACCTTTGTTGGTATGTACGACTTTTTTGTCTTTGTCAATTTTGGTTGCTTCTGCAATCACAAGATTTATACTAGGATGTGTAATTGCTCTTTGTTTTTTGATGTAGTGCTCAGGATGTTGAAGACCAAAAGCGACAAATAACCAACCAGGCTGATAAATATGTTCCTCTGCATTTGTGATCATGGTGATTTTCACATCACCTTTTTTAATGTCATGCTTTAATCCTTTTGCTAAGTGGTTCGCTACCATTGTACCGCCAGTACCACCGCCAAGGATTACAATGTTTTTAGCCATTTCTTTTTACCCTCCTTATTGCTTTTTCTCTCTTAAATCATTTGAGACGTCCAATTCATCTTTGTTCAATAATGAACTTATTATGATTAGAATTAAAATTCTTATAAACAAAGATTATAGACGTTAATTCTCTAACAAATATTTTATACAAGTTTAGACAAAATTCCAATGGTTTTTAGGCATTATAATAAAATACTGATTATAATTTTCTAAAAATATCTATAGACAAAAATTAATAGACAAATACATAGGAGAGAAAAAAAGATGTACATATAATAAATCAAAAGATAATTTAAGGGAGGGGTACGGATGATTGATATCGGTATTATCATTGCAATGGCCATTTCTTTAACACCAATAATAAGCGAAAAGCTTCATATCCATAAAAAAATGCGAGCTTGGACGGCACTTGTATTGATTGTACTTTTAAATATCGCGAATACGATTCTATTTGGCGATCATGCAGTAATCGATGCGATTAGGCAGGGAATACGTGATGGTGTTGTAGCTATAGGAATTTATTCTACAGGGAAAAATACAATGGAATATGTAGCTAATAGAAAGAATAATAATAGTCAGGAAAAGTAAAAAAATTTTTTAAAAACGTTGACATGAAATTTGAGAAATGATAACATAATTTTTGTCCGAAAAAAGGCTCGGTAGCTCAGTCGGTAGAGCAGAGGACTGAAAATCCTCGTGTCGGCGGTTCGATTCCGTCCCGAGCCACCATTTTTTATCAAGCATCAAACTCCTCACTTCTCACATCTAGTATGCGGACGTGGCTCAGTGGTAGAGTATCGCCTTGCCAAGGCGAGGGTCGCGGGTTCGAATCCCGTCGTCCGCTCCATATTATCTTAAACTGCCGGGGTGGCGGAATTGGCAGACGCACAGGACTTAAAATCCTGCGGTAGGTGACTACCGTACCGGTTCAAGTCCGGTCCTCGGCACCATTTATTTTGAATATTACATAAAAATTACCCCTCATTTGAATATGATGTGGGTTTTTTTTGTTTTATCTCTTTATTATTTTTTAATTGCCAATTCTAGCTGTTGAATACTAGTTTTGCGAATTCGTCGTGTTGGCTATTTACAAGTTCATGTTGTTGAATCATTTGTTGAATATCATGACATATTTAAACCTCCATATCATGTAAAGCTAACCATATCTTATACTACTTTAACAGTGATAAATATCATTAAGGTCCTGATGAATACCCCTGAAATATAGGCAAATTTTCTGGTTTATGTTACGATGGAAATGAGTGATTTGGACATCGTGGAGGGAGAAATATGTCGCATATCGATCAAATTTTAGAAAAAGCGTTAAATGGAGAACGATTAACGCTGGAAGATGGAATAGAACTATTTGAGAGTAATGAGGTTGAAAAAATCGGTCAAGCAGCCAATGAGATCAAAAAACGACTCCATCCAGAACCGATTACGACCTTTGTCATTGGCAGAAATATCAACTATTCCAATGTTTGTGATACCTATTGTCGTTTTTGTGCCTTTTATAAAAAGCCAGGAGAAGAAGGCGCTTATGTACTATCGAATGAGGAAATTTTACATAAGATTCAAGAACTCGTGGATGTTGGTGGTACGGAAGTATTAATGCAAGGGGGAACCCATCCCAATTTACCATTTGATTATTATCTTAATTTATTAAGGGAGATTAAACGGCATTTTCCAAATATACATATGCACTCTTTTTCGCCGGCGGAAATTTTGAAAATGAAAGAAATATCTGGTCTTACTTTAGAAGAAACGATCCGATTGTTGCATGAGGCAGGGCTTGATTCTTTACCTGGAGCAGGAGCAGAAATTCTTGATGATCGTACGAGGATGAAAATTAGCAAAAAGAAAGGTTCTTGGAAAGATTGGATCAAGGTGATGAAAACAGCAAATAAGATTGGAATGACGACGACAGGTACAATGGTGATTGGCTTTGGTGAATCGATGGAAGAACGCGCTCTACATTTAATTCGAATTCGTGAAGCTCAGGATGAAACAGGTGGATTTCTTGCGTTTATTCCATGGACATTTCAACCTGATAATACGAACTTAAAAGCAGAAAAAGTAACGCCTGAAGAATATTTGAAAACAGTAGCCATTAGCCGACTGATGTTGGATAATATTCCTAACATTCAATCCTCATGGGTGACGATGGGAGCGGAAGTTGGTAAACAATCTCTATTTTACGGTTGCAATGATTTTGGGAGTACCATGATGGAAGAAAATGTTGTATCAGCAGCAGGTACAACACATAAAGTAAATACAAATTTAATCATTCAACTCATTCGTGAAACGGGGCATATTCCTGCACAAAGAAATACAAAATATGAGATTCTCCATATCTTTGATCAAGATGAAAAGGCCGAAAAAGATTTTATCATGCAAAATTAATCAAAATAAAGGTTTGATAAAGAAACTAAGGTTAAAATAGATTGACAAAAAGAAAAAATTTAGATAATTTTAATTTAAAATTGAATCATGCGGGAGCTTAGGGGAACTAGGCTGAGAGGATAACTATTCTGTTATCGACCGCCGAACCTGAACTGGGTAATGCCAGCGGAGGAATCAACGTACAATGGGATCACGATTAAACATCTAGATGTACAAAGAACATGTAATCATAAGACCGCTTTTACCTAGGCGGTCTTTTTTGTTTACATGTTTTTTCTCCGCCTCCTAGAGAAGGTTCAATTTTCAGTTAATAATGGATATTTTAAAGGAGGTTGTTATCATGATAAAAGAGTTTCCTGGGAGTAAAAAAGTATATGTTCAAGGGTCGAGGTCAGATTTAAAAGTGCCAATGCGAGAAATCGAACTAGCTACGTCTATAGGCCCATTTGGAGAAGAGAAAAATCCGCCAGTCCGTGTTTACGACACAAGTGGCCCTTATACCGATCCTTCCTACTCTGTCGATGTTCGTAAAGGATTACCTGCTCTTCGCCGTCAGTGGATTTTAGAACGGGGGGACGTGGAAGAATATCTAGGACGTAAAGTTAAACCAGAGGATAATGGATTCCGTAAAGGTGAGACGAAGAATGATCTGGAAATTCCATCTAGCTTTAAAAGAAAACCCCTTAGGGCAAAAGCTGGACGAACTGTAACCCAAATGCACTATGCTCGTCAAGGAATCATTACTCCTGAAATGGAATTTGTTGCCATTCGTGAAAATGTGTCACCAGAGTTTGTACGGCAAGAAATAGCAAGGGGACGGGCAATTATTCCTGCCAATATTAATCATCCAGAAAGTGAACCGATGATCATTGGCCGTAATTTCCATGTTAAAATCAACGCCAATATTGGGAATTCAGCTGTTACTTCTTCCATTGAAGAAGAAGTGGAAAAAATGACTTGGGCAATCCACTGGGGCGCAGATACGATCATGGATCTTTCTACTGGGAAAAATATTCATACCACACGGGAATGGATCATTCGCAATTCTCCTGTTCCTGTTGGAACGGTTCCCATCTATCAAGCGTTAGAAAAAGTGAATGGAAAAGCAGAGGATTTAACGTGGGAAATTTTCCGGGATACCTTAATTGAGCAAGCAGAGCAAGGGGTGGATTATTTTACCATCCATGCAGGGGTTTTACTGCGTTATATTCCTTTGACAGCAAAACGGGTGACAGGGATCGTATCTCGGGGCGGTTCCATCATGGCTGCTTGGTGTCTTGCTCATCATGAGGAGAACTTCCTCTATACCCATTTTGAAGAGATTTGCGAGATTTTAAAGACCTATGATGTGGCTATTTCCCTTGGCGATGGTCTTCGTCCTGGTTCAATTGCTGATGCCAATGATGAAGCACAATTCGCTGAATTAGAGACTCTCGGGGAACTAACAAAGATCGCTTGGAAGCACGACGTTCAAGTAATGATCGAAGGTCCAGGTCATGTTCCCATGCATAAGATTAAAGAAAATGTGGAACGCCAACTTGAAGTTTGCCATGAAGCCCCATTCTATACGTTAGGTCCTATAACCACCGATATTGCTCCTGGATACGATCATATTACTTCAGCAATTGGCGCGGCGATGATTGGCTGGTTTGGCACCTCGATGCTATGTTATGTAACGCCAAAGGAACATCTTGGATTACCAAATAAAAATGATGTGCGAGAAGGAGTGATTGCTTACAAGATTGCTGCTCATGCTGCTGATCTTGCCAAAGGACATCCAGGGGCGCAAATAAGAGATGATGCCCTTTCTAAGGCACGGTTTGAATTTCGCTGGCGCGATCAGTTTAATCTTTCCCTTGATCCAGAAAAGGCAATGGAATATCATGACGAAACCCTTCCAGAAGAAGCAGCCAAAACGGTCCATTTCTGTTCCATGTGCGGGCCAAAATTCTGTAGTATGAGGATTACTCAGGATATTCGCGAATATGCGAGAAAGAAAGGAATCTCGTTTGAAGAGGCAATAGATGAAGGGCTAAAAGAAAAGGCAATAGAATTTAGAGAAAGTGGTAGTGAGATTTATAAATAATGATAAAAAGATGTCACAACAAAGTGGCATCTTTTTTTTGATTAATGTAACGATTGTTGAATGGCAGATACTTGTTGATTCATTTCCATATTTTTATCTACGCGATCATCAATACTTATATTCGTGATGACACGCTGTACCCCATTGGTTATGGCATTTTGATGAATCTCCTTTGCTACATCCATTAATTGATTAATGTCTCCTTCAATGATCGTTGCTGTAGGGGTAATCTGATATTTTAATCCCTTTTGTTCAATTAAACGTACAGCATTGGAGACATGGGAACTAAAACTTGGCGAATTTGTCCCAACGGGAACAACGCTGATTTCAAGCAATGGCATGTTTGTCACTCCTTTGATTGATTGGTTTTCGCTTTATTTATAGAATGGTTAATAAAGCAGAATTTATACGAAGTAGATAAAATAAAACACAACAAACATCTTAATCCAAAAACAGCATATTCCTATGATATAATTTCCTATGTATTGAAATTTGTTATGAAATTAGGAGCGTGAAACATGTCATACAAAATTGTCTTTTTTGATATTGACGGAACATTAGTGGACGAAGAAAAAAGGATTCTCCCCGATACCAAAGAAGCATTGCAAGACTTAAAGAATAAGGGAATTCTCATTGCAATAGCTACAGGACGAGCTCCTTTTCACTTTGAAGAAATAAGAGAAGAATTAGGGATTGATTCTTTTATCAGTTTTAATGGTTCTTATGTTGTTTATAAAGGCAAAATTATATATCAACATTCTATTAGCAAGAACGATTTGGCATTACTAGAGCAACACGCAAATGAAAGGAATCATCCGATAGTTTATTTGAGTGATAAAGATTGTTTTGCTAATGTAAAGGATCATCACCATATCATTGAATCTTTTCATTCTTTAAAATTAAATTCGCCAAATTACCGTCAATCTTATTGGCAGGAAGAAACCATTTACCAAGCATTACTCTATTGTCAAGATCATGAAGAAAGTTATTATATCAAGAGCTTTATTGATCTTCAATTTGTTCGTTGGCATCAATATTCGATGGATGTTATTCCAAAAGGGGGCTCAAAGGCTAAAGGAATCGAGATGATGCTTAATTACTTAGGGATCTCTCCATCAGAGGCTGTAGCTTTTGGTGACGGTTTAAACGATCGAGAGATGCTTTCTTTTGTCGGTGCAGGAATTGCGATGGGAAACGCTCATGAAGAAGTAAAACCTTTTGCCAAGTTCGTCACAAAACATGTTAACAATGGCGGTATCAGTTATGCCCTTAAACAACTATGTCTGATTTAATTTTGGAAAACCAAAAATATTAAGCATGAAAACATAAGATGAGGGGAACATATGAAAAAATAATCTTTACGAATTTACAATTTCTTAACATTCTGTTCATGTAAGCTTGAAAAAGACGAGCTATAATCCAAAATGTAAGTTAAGAAAACACGAAAATTTGAGGAGGAAAAGCGATCGTGAATTTAAAAAAAATAGGCTTGTTTTTCTTAGCATTAGTGATTATCTTTACTTTAGGAGCATGTCAAGCTCAACAACCACAAGGTGGGCAAGGTGCATCCAACAATAATCAACCAGCAAAGGGAAATGGAACACTTATTAATGGTTCTGGATCTACTTTTGTTTATCCATTGATTGACAAAGCAAGGGCAGAGTACGAACAAAAAGCGGGAATTCGCGTGAATTACAAAGGCACTGGTAGTGGTGCTGGAATTCAGCAATTGATTGCAAAAACTGTTGAATTCGGTGCTTCTGATGCTCCGATGAAAGAAGATGAAATTCAGAAAGCTGGCGGAAATGTCCTTCATATTCCAGTTACCCTTGGTGGAGTAGCTATCTCCTATAACTTAGAAGGGGTAAAGGATCTAAAATTAACCGCTGATATCATCGCTGAAATCTATACGGGGAAAATTACAAAATGGAATGATAAGAAGATTGCAGATCTAAATCCTGGGGTTCAATTACCTGATTTATTAATTGCTCCTGTATATCGTTCAGAAGGATCTGGAACAACCTTTATCTTCACAAGTTATTTAAATGCAGCGGCTCCAAGCATTTGGACAAAAGAGAAAGTGGATAAAAACATCGATATGGCTGCGAATAAAAATGCTATTGGTGCGAAAGGAAATGCTGGGGTAGCAGCTCAAATCCAAAATACAAAAGGTGCTATTGGATATGTTGAGTTAGCTTATGTGATTCAAAATAATATGACTGCTGCTTCCATTCAAAACAAAGACGGTCAATTTGTAAAACCAACTCTTGCTTCTGTTACTGCGGCAGCGGTAGGTGCAGCACAAAGCTTTGTAAAAGATATGAAAAGTTCTTTAGTGAATCAGCCAGGGAAAGATAGCTATCCGATCGTCGGAACGACATGGGCATTAGTATATGAGCAATCTCCATTAGATGCTACAAAAACAAAACAAGTCGTTGACTTCTTAAAATATTTAGTAACAGACGGTCAGCAATATGCAGAAGCTTTAGGGTATGCTCCATTACCAAAAGAAATTCAGGAGCTTGATCTAAAAGAATTAGACAAAGTGAAAGTAAAATAGTAAAATCATAGTGGTTCTGCTAAAGCAAAAAGCCCTTCCATTAGGGTTTTTTGCTTTAGCTTGTGTATTTTATCTGGCAAGGAGTGTATGGCTTGAAAAAACATTTAGGGGATAAAATTTTTAAAGGAATCGCATATGTTTTTGGGTTTTCGATTCTTTTTTTATTGCTTTTCATGGTCTACGAAATGTATCAGGGCTCAAAATTATCGATGAGTGAGTTTGGGCTAGGGTTTATCTTTCAAAAAGATTGGAATCCTGTTGAAGAAAACTTTGGAGCTTTGACTTTTATTTATGGAACCATTGTATCTTCCTTGATTGCGTTATTGATCGCAACGCCAATCAGTGTAGGAATTGGTATTTATTTAGTAGAAGTGGCACCAAAATGGGTTCGCAATGTGGTTGGCTTTATGATTGAGCTCTTGGCTGCCATTCCATCGATAGTTTATGGTTTATGGGGCATTTTTGTGTTGTCCCCGATCATTGCCGAAGATGTAGCACCGTTTGTTGATAAGACCCTTGGCCAAATCATTCCTTTTTTTAGAGGTCCTTCGTTTGGGGTTGGACTCATTACAGCAGGAATTATTTTAGCCATCATGATTACACCAACCATTGCCTCAATAGCAAAAGAAGTCATTATGACTGTGCCAAATACTCAACGGGAAGCTGCATTAGCATTGGGTGCAACAAAATGGGAAATGATTCGTATGGCTGTATTAACCTATGCGAGAACAGGAATCATTGGTGGTATGATTATTGGATTAGGACGAGCGATTGGGGAAACCATGGCTGTTACGATGGTGATTGGAAACCGTCCTGCTATTGCAGAAACGATTTTCCAACCTGCCTATTCGATGGCTAGTGTTATTGCAAACGAATTTACTGAAGCATCTTCTAACCTATATCTATCTGCATTAATCGAGATTGGTCTCTTACTATTTGGAGTTACATTGTTAATTAATATTATTGCAAGATTATTAATTTGGTCTGTTTCAAAGGGAGTCCAAGAGGTGAAATGATGAAGTCATTAAAAGGTAGAAAAATAAAAAGTGCCCTCATGATTAGCATCACAGTTATATTCACAATTGCTGCTTTAATCCCCCTTTTTAGTATTTTTGGTTATGTACTTGCAAAAGGTTTACCTGCATTAAATATTGATTTCTTTACCCAACTTCCTGCACCTGCTGGTGAACCAGGAGGAGGAATGGCACAGGCCATAATAGGAACATTGATTTTAATTATACTTGCATCATTAATAGGAATTCCAATTGGTTTAATGGCCGGTATCTATCTATCTGAGTATGGGAGAAATCGTTTAGGGAAGATCATCAGTTTCTTAACAGATATCTTAATTGGAGTACCTTCTATTGTTGTAGGAATTGTCGTATACACACTATTAGTTATTCCAATGGGCGGTTTTACCGCAATCGCTGGTGGTGTAGCTTTGGCGATCATTATGATTCCTGCGGTTACACGTACCACAGAAGAAATGCTAAAACTAATCCCAAACGATATTCGTGAAGCTGGATTAGCCCTTGGTTTACCAAAGTGGAGAGTCATCTTATTTATTGTCATTCCTTCTGCTTTACGAGGAATTGTGACGGGCGTCATGTTAGCTGTGGCACGTGTATCTGGAGAAACAGCGCCCTTATTATTTACGGCTTTTGGTAATTCTTATTTTAGTACATCTTTATTACAACCAATGGCTTCTCTGCCTGTTCAAGTCTATACTTATGCCACATCTCCATATAAAGATTGGCAAGCTCAAGCATGGGCTGGGGCTTTAACATTAATTCTTTTGGTCTTATTATTTAATGTTTCTGCGCGGTTTTTAACAAGACAAAGATCATCGTGATTTTGTTCAAATGAGGTGAAACAATGTCGATTCAAGTCAACAATTTAAATGCTTGGTATGGGGATTTTCATGCGATTAAAGATATAAATTTAGATATTGCCGATAAACAAGTAACTGCATTAATCGGACCTTCGGGATGCGGAAAATCAACTTTTTTACGTACCATTAACCGTATGCATGAAGTGGTAGAAGGAGCAAGAGTCTCGGGTGAAATTATTGTTGATGGGAAAAATATATATGATTCGGATGTTGATCCAGTAAACGTTCGCCATAAGATTGGAATGGTTTTTCAAAAACCGAATCCATTTCCAACCATGTCCATTTATGATAATGTTGTAGCAGGATTACGTCTAAATGGAATTAAAAACAAGAAAATATTAGATGAGGTTGTAGAAAAAAGTTTAATTCAAGCTAACCTCTGGGATGAGGTTAAAGATCGTTTAAATAAAAACGCAATGGGTTTATCTGGTGGTCAGCAACAACGTTTATGTATTGCAAGAACTTTAGCTGTAGAGCCTAGTATTATTTTAATGGATGAACCAACTTCAGCGCTTGACCCTATTTCTACTTTAAGAGTAGAAGAACTCGTTCACTCTTTAAAAAATCAATATACCATTATTATTGTTACCCATAATATGCAACAAGCAGCTCGTGTATCTGATAAAACCGCATTTTTCCTAAGTGGGGAATTAATTGAATATGATGATACTGTAACCATCTTTTCAAATCCAAAGAACCAAAAGACCGAAGATTATATTACTGGTCGTTTTGGTTAATAAAGGAGTGATCATATGCATCGCAAAACTTTTGACCAAGAATTGAACAACTTGCAACAGAAACTCGTTCATATGGGCCAGTTTGTTGAGCAAGCATTAGAACGAGCGTTAGAATCCTTATCTAATTTGAATCGTGAGCTTGCTAGAAAAGTGGTAGATGATGATATTAAAGTCAATGAAATGGAAGCTGAAATTGAAATGTTGGCTCTTCAATTAATTGCAACACAACAACCCGTTGCAAAGGATTTGCGTAAAATCATAGCTGCAATTAAAATTGCAAGTAGTTTGGAAAGAATGGCAGATCTTTCTGTTGACATCGCAAAAGTGACGATTCGTATTCAGGAAGATCAACTAATGAAACCACTCATTGATATACCAAAGATGGCAGAAATGGTTAAAGAAATGCTTGCAAATGGGATAGAATCCTATATTCATGAAAAGGTAGAATTGGCATTTGGGTTGGCAGAAATTGACGATCGAGTAGACAAATTATACAGTCAAGTTTTACGTGATCTATTAGAGATTATGACAGAAAGACCAGAAACGTTAAGTCAAGCCATGCTCTTATCTTTTGTTGCTCGTTACATAGAACGAATCGGAGACCACGCAACAAACATTGGAGAAAGTGTGATTTATTTAGTTAAGGGGAAAAAGCCTGACTTAAACTTATAGTATTGCGGAAGAATAAAGGATTGCGAGATAATTAATTTTGCAATCCTTTTTTCATTATCAAACACTACATCGGAGGGATCATAAATGGAAAAGATTACATTTATGGAGAATTATTCGATTTATACCAAGACCATTTTGAAAGCAAACAGCACATATCAAACTGTCAATGAAATTATGGAGCATCTGAAACAAAAAGCGACAGCACATCCAGCAGCAGAATTTATTGCAATATATGACCATTATCAACATACAAAAAATCTAGAAAATGGAGAAATTGCGGAGGGAATCATCGATGCAAAGAATTTCATCTTTTGCTTTGGCGTGAGAATCCCAAATCCCAATACCTTAGCATTACGTCCTCGTTCGATTGGGGTTGTGGAATATGAAGATAAGTTTGTCCTAAGTTTTATGGAGGCACCAATGGAGAATGCTAACAAAACAATGATAGAATGGGTAGAGTCCATAGAAAATAAGTAAAGGAAGTAAGTAAAAAAAATATAAAGAAACCCGTATAAATGAAAAAATCATACGGGTTTTTGGTTCTTGAGTGGGGATAGTTTGTAGCATTCACAGGAACGAATCTTACTTTTTACTAGGAGGCAAGCTACAAGTATCTCCCACATCAATAGAGTTGACCCAATTTGTGAGATCAGGTAATAGCTCAATAATTGCTTTTCGCAATGGATCACTTTCCTCTGGTACTCGTAGGGAATAGTAGACCCACTGTCCTTGTTTTCGCTCTTTTACCAGATTCAATAGTTTCAACTTACGCAGGTGTTGAGAGATGGCTGGTTGAGAAACATCAAGTAATTCGGTAAGCTCACAAACACATAGCTCTCTTACCTTTAATAGGGAAAAAAGAGTGAGTCTCGTTTTATCCCCAAGTATTTTTAATAGTTCTGCCATCTCATCAATTTTTTGGATATGAGGATTGTCCAAAGATCATTCCTCCTTTAACGTTTGCCTTGCTTCTTCAATGATGTCATAAACTAATTTGTCAATTTGATCCCTTACTTTACGGAAAACAGCCATAATTTCTTCTTGTGTCCCCTTCGCTTTCGCTGGATCTTGCAGTGGCCAGTGAATTCGCTTCACGTGTGGAGGGGTGTATGGGCAACGTTCTTCTGCATCGCCACATAATGTGATCGCATAAAGAGCGTTATTTAGAATTTCTGGGTCAATGATATCGGATGTATGATTGCTAATATCTACTCCAACTTCTTTCATTACTTCCACCGCTCTTTTGTTCAATCCATGGGCTTCGACACCTGCGCTATAGATTTCAAAGTCTCCACCCGCATATTTTTTCCCAAAGCCTTCGGCCATTTGACTACGGCAAGAGTTCCCTGTACAAATAAAGTAGATAATTGGTTTGTTTTTTGCCATGATGTCAACCTCACATTCTTAGAATTTTACATAGATTGTGGAAAATATTTCTTTTGAAACCATAATGCTACATTCACTAAACCAATCATAACTGGAACCTCTACAAGTGGACCGATAACAGCAGCAAAAGCGGCTCCAGAATTGATTCCAAATACGCCTACAGCAACAGCAATCGCTAATTCAAAGTTGTTACTTGCAGCAGTAAAGGATAAGGTCGTGGAAATGGAATAGTTAGCGCTGGCTTTTTTACTAATATAGAAAGAGACTAAAAACATAACCACAAAATAGATCAATAAAGGAATAGCGATACGAACTACATCAAGAGGTAATTTAATAATCATGTTTCCTTTTAAAGAAAACATAACAATAATCGTAAAGAGCAATGAAATCAATGTGATTGGACTGATCTTTGGAATGAACTTTTTCTCATACCATTCCTTTCCTTTTGTTTTGACTAAAGAATAGCGAGTAATCATTCCGGCAATAAAAGGTACCCCTAAATAGATAAAGACACTTTTCGCCACTTCAGCAATCGTAATATCGACAGCAAATCCTTGTAAACCAAACCAACCTGGTAAGATAGTAATGAAAATATAGGTGTAAAGGGAATAAAATAACACTTGGAAAATAGAATTAAACGCTACAAGACCAGCTGCGTATTCGGTATCTCCTTTGGCAAGATCGTTCCAAACGATAACCATAGCAATACAACGGGCCAATCCGATCATAATCAAACCAATCATGTATTCTGGATAATCTCGTAAGAAGATAATGGCAAGGAAAAACATGAATAATGGACCGATTAGCCAGTTTTGGATTAACGAAAGTCCTAAAACTTTGCCATTACGAAAAACTTGACCCATCTCCTCATAACGAACTTTTGCTAATGGAGGATACATCATCAGGATTAATCCAATTGCAATTGGAATAGAGGTCGTTCCCACTTGAAATTGATTTAAGTAGGAAACAAAGTTAGGAAACAAAAATCCAGCCCCAATCCCAACAATCATCGCTGTAAAAATCCATATCGTAAGATAACGATCCAAAAAAGATAATCTTTTGCTGACTTTTTCACTCAACTGTAAACACACTCCCTTACCTTCAAAACTATGTAAAATATAATTACATGCTTATATATTAAATTAAAAAGTCCTAAAAAACAAGATAGACCTTCAAAAAAAGGTACAAAGGTCTATCTCAAATTTCGAATTGATTAAAATAAATCAACAATAAGCTTAATTGCAATTAGAACAAGAGTAATTCCGTAAATCATTTTGACGGTTGAACCTTTTGCTTTTTTCACCATAAAATTGCTGCCAATCTGTGAACCAATGATTACGGCGAGAATGGCGAAAAAGGTTAACCAAGTTAATGGAAGCCCTTTGCTAAGGTGACCTAAATATCCCGAAAACGAGGAGAAGGTAACAACAAATGCGGTTGTGGCTGCAGCTTCCTTCGTTTTATAACCAAGCATCATTAGGATCGGAGCAATAATAAAGCCGCCGCCAACGCCTAAAAGTCCGCCAATAAAGCCAATTCCTGCACCAGTGGAAGCACCTATGATTTGTTTTTGTCGTAATGTGTACACTCTTGCTTCGGAAGTTGCTGCAATTTCTCTCGACAAACTGCTCGTCGCAGCAATTTTTTGTTTCTTCTTCGCTTTATTCAAATCGTAAAAGACTTTAAAAGCCGCTAGAAGAACAAGGATTGCAAATAATACAATTAATACTGGTTTCGAGATATAAGGTGTGACCAATGCTCCAATCGGTGCAAAGATCACTGCTGTAACACCCATTGGCCACATCCCTTTATAATCGACGAGTTTTGCTTTATGATAAGGGATGAGTGCTAATAAAGTGTTTAATCCGTTTAATAACAATCCTAAAGGAATGACGATCTCCTTAAAATCAAGTCCTGCCCACTTAAGGATTGGAATATAAACCATCCCTCCGCCAAGCCCAAGCATGGCGAAGAGAAAGGATGATAATAATATGAGAGTGAAAATGATCAAAGTAAACATAGGACCACCTGATTACGCTTCCCAACCCGAACATGGGATACAAACCTTTTTGTCCCCTTTAATTCGACCGTAAGCTTCGACTACCATTTCCCCACATTCTTCACAAACAAAAGAATCGAAAGTATGTGGATGATTTTCTACTTGATAATCAAATACATCGCCAATAATAAGAATCTTTTCATCTGGGGCATTCATGACATTTTCCACTAGTGGATCGGCAATTTCAGCTGGAATAGAACTTGCAGGAAGACCTTTCATTCGATAATCGCTAAAGAATTTGGACTTTTTATTGTTGGCCATGGCTTCGGCCTTTGGAGCCACACGAACCGCTTTTCCACTTTTACGATCAATTAGAGTTACGCCCCATTTTCCGTAATTCAGTTTTTGGATATTTCCTTTTCCAAGGGTACAACCCGTGATCATTTGTATGCCATCGGCAAAACAAGTCGCACAGTGATCCTTTCCGATTTCGACCAATGCGATGAGTTGACCATCTTTAGCACGATCT
The DNA here is from genome assembly GCF_004342885.1 of Tepidibacillus fermentans. Classification (NCBI taxonomy): domain Bacteria; kingdom Bacillati; phylum Bacillota; class Bacilli; order Caryophanales; family Bacillaceae; genus Tepidibacillus; species Tepidibacillus fermentans. The sequence continues at coordinate 78,400 of NZ_SMAB01000004.1, read as the reverse complement.
ACTCCTAATTTATTCATCGCTGCTGCACCTACACGTAACCCCATTGGCATGGCTGGACACTTATGTCCGTGGAATTTTTGACCAGCTTCTAAATAATCTTTTGGATTTACCATTTTAATCTCTCCCATCATTATATAATTAATTACTAATTTAATTATAGAATAATTTTACTCTTTTAATTACAATAATTCTTTTTGAATTTATGAATCTTTTGTAAAAAGAATATGCAAGCCATATGTTGGTAACCATAACACTACGATGAAAACGCATTTTCTAATCTACGGATTTCTCGGATTATTAATGAAAGTGATCTGGACAGGTTTTTGGTCCCTTCTCTCTGGAAATCTGGCATTATCAGGACACACGTATATTTGGATGTTTTTCATTTATGGTTCAGCGGTTTTCTTAGAGCCCATTCATGGTCGGATCAGGAGGTGGCATTTTATTATTCGGGGATCGACATGGGCGATTCTTATTTTTGCTATAGAGTTCTTAACTGGATATTTACTACAACTCATTTTGGGAGAATGTCCATGGGATTATCGACAGACTACAAGCATAACATTGATGGGTTTGATTCGCTATGATTATTTTCCTGCATGGTTCACTGTTGGGCTTTTGTTTGAAAAACTTGACTTTTGACTATGGAATCACTATAATTTTTATCAATGCTACAACTTGATGAATTTCAGATTCGATGATGAGGACATGAATCATCAGAACACCCGTTTCCAGAGAGAGAACCCACTGGCTGAAAGGTTCTTAACGAAGAATGATGATTTACCACCTCGAAGAAATCAAGGTGAAACCAGTAGCTTTGATCGGGAATGGCCCCGTTATCAACGAAGAGGGTTTAGATCAATGTATAGATTTCTGTTTACACATCTAAACCGAATTTGGGTGGAACCACGACACGATCGTCCCATAGGGATGATACGTGTCTTTTTTGTTTATAACACAAAAAAAGGAGTGAAAGAAATGGACAACATCAAGATTACATTACCTGATGGATCTGTAAAGGAGTATGAAAGAGGTATTACGACAGAACAAATCGCAGAATCGATTAGCCCTAGTCTTAAGAAAAAAGCTGTCGCAGGAAAAGTAAATGGGAAACTGGTCGATCTATATATCCCCATTGAAGAAGATGCGACACTTGAAGTCGTTACACTAGACTCGGAAGATGGATTAGAAGTTTATCGCCATAGTTCTGCCCACCTCCTTGCGCAAGCGGTCAATCGCTTATACCCTGGAACAAAGTTTGGAATCGGGCCAGTCATTGAAGATGGATTTTATTATGATATGGATGTACCTGTTACCTTATCAAGTGAAGATCTTGAAAAAATTGAGAACGAAATGAAAAAAATTATTAAAGAAGACTTACCGATTCGGCGTCGCGTGGTGTCACGTGAAGAAGCCTTACGGATTTTTAACGAAATAGGTGACAATCTTAAGCTGGAAATCATCGAAGAGTTACCTGAAGATGCAGAAATTTCCATTTATGAGCAAGGAGAATTCTTTGACCTTTGTCGTGGGCCACACCTTCCTTCCACAGGAAAAATAAAAGCGATTAAACTATTAAATGTAGCTGGTGCTTATTGGAAAGGGGATTCTAGCCGCCAAATGTTACAGCGAGTTTACGGAACTTCTTTCCCGAAAGAATCTCAGCTTGAAGAATATCTACATTTCCTAGAAGAAGCAAAAAAACGCGATCATCGCAAATTAGGTCGCGAACTGGAACTCTTTATGTTCTCAGAAGAAGCTCCTGGAATGCCTTTTTACCTTGAAAAGGGAATGATTATTCGTAATGAACTGGAGAACTTCTCGCGAAAACTACAAGAGCGTGCTGGCTATAAGGAAGTCCGCACCCCTTTAATGATGAATCAGCGTCTTTGGGAACAATCGGGACATTGGGATCATTATCATGAGAATATGTATTTTACAGAAGTAGATGATACAAAGTTTGCGCTAAAACCAATGAACTGCCCAGGACATATGTTAATCTATAAAAGTCAACTTCATTCCTATCGCGATTTGCCACTTCGGATCGCAGAATTTGGACAGGTTCATCGCCATGAATTATCTGGAGCCTTAAATGGAATGATGCGTGTTCGTACTTTTACTCAAGATGATGCCCATATCTTTGTTCGCCCTGATCAAATTGAATCAGAAATCAAAAACGTGATTAGTCTCATTGATCAAATTTATGGTGTGTTTGGTTTTGATTACCGCGTTGAACTATCCACTCGTCCAGAAGATTCGATGGGATCAGATGAGTTATGGGAGCAAGCAGAAACCGCATTAAAAAATGTCCTCGACCATTTAGGTATGGATTATGTCATTAACGAAGGGGACGGGGCATTTTATGGACCAAAGATTGACTTCCATATCCTTGATGCCTTAAAACGAAGCTGGCAGTTAGCAACAATCCAACTTGATTTCCAAATGCCAGAGAAATTCGATTTACATTATATTGCTGAAGATAATAGTCGTCATCGCCCAGTTGTTATTCATCGCGCGATTATGGGTTCCATCGATCGTTTTATTGGAATCATCACCGAACATTTTGCAGGGGCATTTCCAGTCTGGTTAGCACCTGTTCAGGTAAAATTACTTCCAATTGCAGAGCCACATATCGAATATGCAAATGAAGTCTACAAAAAAATGCGGGAATATGGAATCCGTGTACAAGTGGATGCTCGAAATGAAAAGATCGGTTATAAGATTCGTGAAGCTCAGTTGCATAAGGTTCCTTATATGTTAGTCATCGGGGATAAAGAAGTAGAAAATGGAACTCTATCTGTTCGCAAACGTGGTCACGGGGATTTAGGAGCTAAACCGGTTGACGAAGTGATTGCTCAAATTGTAGAAGAAATAAAATCAAAAGCAAGATAGTTTGTTGACATTGATATAAAATTATGTTATTCTTATCTAGAAATCATATGGATAATCAAGCAGAAGCGCCCGCTTCTCACCTTATTGACAAGGGTCAATGGGTTAATATGAACATGATGGTTTATTAAGTGTGGGCGTGTTGTGTCTACACTTTTTCTTTTTTCTTGCTTTTTTATCCATGGAAAGTTTTTTGGAGGTGGCAAGTTATTAGCAAAGAATATTTGGTTAATGAGGACATTCGTGCACGTGAAGTTCGTCTAATCGGGCCAGATGGTGAACAGATTGGGATTGTTCCTTTAAAAGAAGCATTGAGAATTGCTGAGGAGAAAAATCTTGATTTAGTGAATATTGCTCCAACAGCAAAACCACCCGTTTGCCGGATTATGGATTACGGGAAGTTCCGTTACGAACAAAGTAAAAAGGAAAAAGAAGCACGGAAGAATCAAAAAGTAATCAATACGAAAGAGATTCGACTAAGTCCAACGATTGAAGAAAACGACTTTCAAACCAAGCTTCGTAATGCGATTAAATTTTTAAAAGCCGGCAATAAAGTAAAAGTTACGATTCGCTTTCGTGGACGTGAAATTACTCATCAAAATATTGGTGAAAATGTCTTAAATCGTTTAGCCAAAGAAGTAGAAGAGATCTCTGTTATTGAGCGTAAGCCAAAACTGGAAGGTCGAAGTATGGTTATGATTTTAGCGCCTAAATAAGAGTCATGATAGATTGGAGGAATTCGTTATGCCAAAAATGAAAACACATCGTGGAGCAGCAAAACGTTTTAAGAAAACGGGTAGTGGTAAATTAAAAAGAAGTCATGCTTATACTAGCCACCTTTTAGAAAGTAAAAGCCCAAAACGTGCTCGTCATTTACGTAAAGGTGCTTTGGTAAGCAAAGGTGACCAAAAACGTATTCAACAATTGGTGACTTATCTATAATATTGAACATGGTAATGATCTAGGAGGGAAATAGATATGCCAAGAGTAAAAGGCGGATATGTAAGTCGTCGTCGTCGTAAAAAAGTATTAAAATTAGCAAAAGGTTATTTCGGTTCTAAACACCGTTTATTTAAAACAGCAAATGCGCAAGTGATGAAATCTTTGTTATATGCTTACCGTGACCGTCGTCAACGTAAGCGCGATTTCCGTAAGCTATGGATTGCTCGTATCAACGCAGCTGCTCGCATGAATGGTTTATCCTATAGCAAATTTATGTATGGTTTAAAAGTAGCTGGCGTAGATATGAACCGTAAAGTATTAGCTGACTTAGCTGTAAATGATGCAAAAGCATTTTCTGAGTTAGCACAATTAGCAAAAGAAAAAATCAATGCTTAATATGATTATTGAAAAAAGCACCCTTAGCGGGTGTTTTTTTTCAAAGATAAGAAAGCATAATATTTTGAAGCAATAGCTCCCTTACAAAACGTGAAATGGCTTGTATGTTCTAACTGGGTTTGTATATTCCATAAGCAGCGACTTTTGGGAGTGTATTTATACATGGACAACGGAGCGCGTTGGAATATACAAACCTATTTTTAGTAAAAAGGAAGAGGATTGCGATGAAAATCATCTTATCAACCTTGAATGCGAAATACATCCATTCGTCACTTGCTTTACGCTATCTCAAGGCATATAGTCAAAAAGAGTTTCCTAATATTGAAATCTGTGAGTATTCCATTAATGAACCCTTAATGACGATTTTAACCGATCTTTATGAAAGAAAACCAGATGTGATCGGGCTTTCATGTTACATATGGAATATTGAAGAGACGATCCAATTGATTCAGATGTTAAAGAAGGTAAAACTTGATTTAACGATCGTTTTAGGTGGGCCTGAAGTTTCTTACGATATCTCCTATTGGTTTAATCGTATAGAAGAAATTGATGTGATTGTTTACGGTGAGGGAGAGGCAACATTTCTTCATCTTTTGCAAACTCTTCAAAAGGGAGAAACATTAAATCAGGTACAAGGAATTGCTTATCGAACAGATACGGGTTATTATATTAATCCTCCTCGGCCAAAATTGGATCTCAATCAGATTCCAAGCCCGTACCAAGATGAAGAAGATTTAGCCTCATTACGAGATAAAATCGTTTATTTTGAAGCTAGTCGTGGCTGTCCATTTTCCTGTGCCTATTGCTTATCTTCAGTCGAAACTGGGGTCCGTTATTTTGCTATTGACCGGGTAAAAGAGGATCTACTCCGATTGATTCAACACGGGGTTAAGACCATTAAATTTGTTGATCGAACGTTTAATCTAAATAAAAAGTATGCAATGGAGATCTTCCAGTTTTTAGTTGAGAATCATCAGGGGACTGTTTTTCAATTTGAGATCACCGCTGATATTATGAAGGAAGATGTCCTTCAATATCTTGTCGATCATGCGCCAAAGGGGATTTTTCGTTTCGAAATCGGCGTTCAATCGACCAATGACTATACGAATGCCCTTGTGAATCGAAAACAGAACTTCAAAAAACTAAGCCAAACGGTTTTGAAAATCAAAGAAAGTGGAAAAATCGATCAACATCTAGATTTAATCGCCGGGCTACCTAGAGAAGATTATGCTTCTTTTCGTAATACATTTAATGATGTATTCGCACTGCGACCTGAAGAATTACAACTTGGATTTCTCAAGATGTTGCGGGGAACAAAAATCTGGTATGAAGCAGAACAATATGGATATGTCTATCAAGATTATGCTCCTTATGAAATTCTGAAAAATGACGTTTTGCCATTTGACGATGTGATTCGCATCAAAAGAGTAGAGGATGTGTTAGAAAAATATTGGAACTCCCACCGGATGGACCAAACAGTGGAATATTTAATTGAAAACGAATTTTCTTCCCCGTTTGATTTTTTTCAGGAATTGGGTGATTATTGGACAGAAAAAGGATGGAATCGGATCGGACATCAATTAGAAACTTTATTCCAAAGGTTGCTTGAATTTCTCAAGAATCGGAAAACAAACAACATCGATTTTATTATCAGTTTAATGAAATTTGACTACTTTTTAAATTTTAACCATAAGCCGAGGAAAACTTGGTGGGAATTTGCGATTTCTAAACAGAAATTGAATGAGATTTTTAACCAGTTGGTTCAACAACCTGAAAAACTTTCTGCTAAATTCCAGATGCTAGGTTTGAGCGAAAAAGATTTGCATAAACATACGATGGTAGAGATCCTTCCTTATGATCTAGGACATTATTTTGAAACAGGAGCAATGGTCAAAAAAGATACCTTATTCCTTGTTTACTTTAATCCTCCGAAAGACCCTATTTATTTTTTAAAAGAGATTTGACATCCTAAGGAAGTAAAGTTAAAATCGGATTTGTTATAGTATTGTGACAGAATTGAACTACAAAAGGGGGATGCTGATTGCGAAAAACGGTAAATTTATTAAGAGAATTCTCAATTCCATTGATTTCCGGTGTCATTGTCGCATTAATATGGGCGAATCTCTCACCAGAGAGTTATAAAAGCTTTGTTTACGGAAAATTATTTGGTGAATATGATTTTCATTTTTTTGTTAATGATATTTTTATGGTCTTTTTCTTTGCGATTGCTGCGGTTGAGATTACGCAAAGCTTTATGCCAGGCGGTGCTTTAAATCCCATCAAAAAAGCGGTTAACCCACTTATGGCCACTTTGGGTGGGGTATTAGGACCAGCTATTGTCTATATGACATTAAATGCGATCATTGGCTCACCAGAACTCTTTCGGGGTTGGGGTATACCAACAGCAACAGATATTGCTTTAGCTTGGTTGGTTGCAAGATTTGTCTTTGGTAATAAGCACCCGGCTGTGTCTTTCTTACTTTTATTAGCGATCGCAGATGACGCCATTGGATTGGCCATTATCGCTATTTTTTACCCAGATCCTGCCCATCCTGTTGAACCTATATGGTTATTATTAACATTAGCAGGGATGGCTGTTGCTTTTATTTTAAGAAAAGCGAATGTAAAGAGCTATTGGCCATATCTTATCATAGGCGGAGCATTAAGTTGGACAGGCTTGCACAATGCCCACTTGCATCCTGCATTAGCTTTGGTCTTCATCATTCCATTTTTACCCCATCCTATTCAAAATCCTGGGGAGTTATTTGAAGAAGATGAATCAGATATGTCAACATTACATCAGTTTGAGCATCAGTGGAAAGCCTTCGTTGATTTTGGCCTATTTACCTTTGGCTTGGCAAATGCAGGAGTTGAATTCTCTGAAATCGCTACTGCGACATGGTTAGTGTTTATTGCACTACTTGTCGGTAAAACATTGGGGATCTTTACATTAGGTTTGATCGCTAATCTAATAGGATTTCCATTACCAAACGGCATGGGTAAAAAAGAGCTGTTTTTAGCAGGGGTTGTTGCTGCGATGGGATTAACGGTTGCTCTATTTGTTGCTGGAGCAGCATTTACAGATCTGAAAATCCAAGGTGCAGCGAAAATGGGAGCGCTCTTTAGCGCAAGTACTGCCCTGATTGCTTTTATTGTTGGTAAAATGTTAAGGGTAAAGAAGATCAATTAACCTCTGAATTCAGGATTGATTAGAGAATCAACTCTTTTCAATCCTTTTTTATTTATTCGCCTCCCGAAATATTTGTATAAAGTGTTTTTATTTTTCGGTATAATAAGTTTGTTTAAACGTACTAATCTTAATCAAGGAGGTTTAGCGAAATGGAAGACCAAACTTTACAAATGTTGAAAGAATTAACAGAAGCACCTGGGGTTCCTGGTAATGAAGGTCCTGCTCGTGAGGTCATGAGAAAATATATTTCTCCATATGCCGATGAAGTCTTTACAGATCATCTTGGAAGTCTAATTGCTCGAAAAGGGGATAAAGGGCCAAAAATCCTTATTGCCGGTCACCTCGATGAAGTTGGCTTTATGGTAACACGGATTACTGATGAAGGTTTTCTAAAATTTCAACCATTAGGTGGCTGGTGGGAGCAAGTGATGCTTGCCCAACGTGTTACTGTACATACTCGCAAAGGAGAAGTTATTGGCATTATAGGTTCCAAACCCCCACATATTTTGCCAGCAGAAGCCCGGAAAAAACCAGTGGAGAAAAAGGATATGTTCATCGATATTGGGGCAACAAGTAAAGAAGAGGCAGAGGAATTTGGAGTACGTCCTGGAGATCCAATTACCCCAATATCTCCATTTACGGTGATGAAAAATCCAAAGATGCTCATGGCAAAAGCCTGGGATAATCGAATTGGTTGTGCGATTGCGATTGAAGTGTTAAAACGATTAAAGAATGAACAACATCCAAATATTGTTTTTGGCGCAGGTACTGTTCAAGAAGAAGTAGGATTACGGGGAGCCCAAACCGTTGTCAATACGGTTCAACCTGATATTGCCTTTGCGATTGATGTTGGTATTGCAGGTGATACACCTGGTATTACTGCGGATGAAGCTGCAAGTAAGATGGGAAAAGGACCACAAATCCTACTCTATGATGCAACCATGGTTCCTCATCGTGGTCTCCGTGATTTTGTGATTAATATAGCGGAAGAGGAAAAGATCCCCTTCCAGTTTGATGCAATGGCTGGCGGCGGTACCGATGCAGGACGTTTTCACTTACATGGCAAAGGGGTTCCTTCTCTTGTTATTGGTATAGCTACTCGTTATATTCATAGCCATGCGGCGATTATACACCGAGATGATTTTGAACAAGCCGTTGAACTTCTCGTTAAGGTGATCAAGCGATTAGATGAAGATACAGTGAATCAAATTAAGAAGCAAGCATAATCAATAAAAGCAAGAGTGCTCCGATTGGCAGCACTCTTTTTCCACTCGCTTAAATATTTTTACTTAAAGTTTCGACCATATACTCTTGTGTGTTTGGATCCGCGTGTGTCCAGATCACTTCAAAAATAACCCCTAAACCAGGTAACGTTCTTTCTTCATGTTCTTCGATGGAAGTAACGATCATATCTTTTAACTCTTCTTCTGTTTTTCCTTTGATGTTATTGATAATCGCTTGACGAAGATCAAAATTCATATTCATTGAAGAACCTCCTTTTTCCATTGTGGCCAAAATAGAAAATGAATGGTCAAAACTTTAGATAATAGGGCTTTATTTAGTATACCCAATTCGATTTGAAACAAAGATTATGTTATAATGAATTTTAAAATGCTTTGAAGGGAGATTTCATATGAAAAAGCAGTTTGCGGTGATTGGCATGGGCCGATTTGGGTTAAGTGTGGCGCAAACATTACACGAATTAGATTATGAAGTCTTAGCGATTGATAAAGATAGTGAAAGAATTCAAGAAAATATGAACTTGGTTACTCATGTGGTACAAGCCGATTCAACCGATGAAATGGCTTTAAAATCATTAGGAATTCGAAATTTTGATGTTGTGGTGGTTGCCATTGGACAAGATATCCAATCCAGTATTTTAACCACATTAATTCTAAAAGAATTAGGTGTAGAAACCATTGTGGTAAAAGCACAAAACCAACTTCATGCTAAGGTGTTATATAAAATCGGGGCAACAAAAGTTGTTTTCCCAGAACGAGATATGGGAGCAAGAGTAGCACACAATTTAGTTACGCCCAATATTCTTGACTATATTGAACTCTCTGATGAATATAGCATTGTTGAAATTATTGCCAGTGAAAAATTAGCAGGGAAAAATTTAGTCGAATTGAATATTCGTGCAAGGTTTGGCTGTAACGTAATGGCGATTAAAAATCAAGATCAGATTAATATTGCACCAAGTGCAAAAGATATTATCCATGAGGGAGATATCATGGTTGTCATTGGTCATAACAATGATCTAAAAAAATTCCAAGACTTTGTCATGAATGGAAAGCGATGAAAATAGATGAAAAAAAATTTCGAAATCATACAATCGTTAAAAAACCCAAAAGTTAAAACATGGATGAACTTAAAGACTAAACAGGGAAGAAACGAACAAGGGTTATATCTGATTGAAGGGATAAAGATCATCGAAGAAGCATTGAATTCTAGACAAGAAGTTATGAGTATTATTTATACAAGAGACAAGGAGATTCCGGATTCTTGGCAAATTCAAATAGAACAATCCATGCAACCGATAAATTTTTATCAGGTTAGCCAAAGTATCGTTGATAAGTTATCCGACACCAAAACTCCCCAAGGTTTTTTTGCCATATTGAAACAAGAACAACATTCTCTTGAAACTTTGAAATCACGATCGTTTTTACTTCTTGTTGATGAAATCCAAGATCCAGGGAACCTAGGAACGATCATTCGGAGTGCGGATGCCGCAGGAGTTGAAGGAATTATTTTAGGGAATGGAACGGTCGATCCGTATAATGATAAAGTGATCCGCTCTGCAATGGGTTCAATATTTCATCTTCCCATTGTAAAAGCCAGTTTAGATGAAGTGATTTTCCACTTGCAGCAATCTGATTTCCAAGTGATTGGGACCAGTCCTTATGCAGAAAAGGCATACTTTGATGTCGATTACAAACAAAAAACAGTGATTCTTGTTGGCAATGAATCAAGAGGATTATCCGAATCAAGAAAAGATCAGGTTGACCAAATGGTAAAGATTCCATTTATGGGGCAGGCTGAATCTTTAAATGTAGCGACAGCTACTAGTATCATCTTATTTGAAAGAGTAAGACAATTATTGAAACAGGCTTGAAGTTTTATTTTCAGATCGTTATAATAGGGAATAAAAATTATACATATAAAATGCAAGGAAAGAGAGAGTAGACAACAAATTTGATCTTCTTAGGGAGAAGATGCCATAGACTGAAAGCATTTTTAAGATCATGTTGTTGAAGTTCACTCTGGAGCAGAACTCTGAAAGACAGTAGGAGTATTCCGTTTGTCGACGTTAAGACATCGAGGAGGAAAAAACTCTTCATGTTATGTGGTGATTAAAGTAAAGAACAGGGGAGCAATTTTTCCTTGAATTAGGGTGGTAACACGGCTTTTCGTCCCTTAGGGATGAAAAGCCTTTTATTTTTAAGGAGGTTTTGAGATATGCAAGAAAAGTTGAAGCAAATTCGAGTGGATGCTTTAGCTGAGATTGATCGAGTAGCTGATTTGCAATCCCTTCAATCGGTTCGTATTAAATATTTAGGAAAGAAAGGCCCAATTACCGAGGTATTACGAGGAATGGGATCCCTATCTCCCGAGGGACGTCCTCTGATCGGCAAATTAGTCAATGAGATTCGTGAAGAAATTGAACAGGTATTGAGACAAAAAGAAGAATTCCTTCAAGAAAAAGAAATGGAACAAAGATTAAAAGAAGAAACCATCGATGTCACTTTGCCTGGAAAACCATCAATCCAAGGTAATCGTCATCCGTTAACGAGAATCATTGAAGAAATTGAGAATATCTTTAGCGGCATGGGCTTCGAAGTAGCAGAAGGACCAGAGGTAGAATCGGATTATTATAATTTTGAAGCACTTAATTTGCCAAAAGATCATCCAGCGCGAGATATGCAAGATACTTTCTATATTACAGATGATATCTTAATGCGTACGCATACCTCTCCTGTTCAAGTCCGTACAATGCTAGAAAAAAAAGGAGAAGTGCCTGTTAAAATTATTTGCCCTGGAAAGGTTTATCGTCGGGATGATGATGACGCGACCCATTCGCATCAGTTTACACAGATTGAGGGATTAGTTGTTGACGAGAACATCAGTATGGGTGATTTAAAAGGGGTATTATTAAGTTTTGCTAAGCGCATGTTTGGTGAACATTCCAAAATTCGTTTGCGTCCGAGCTTCTTCCCCTTTACTGAACCTAGTGCAGAAGTCGATGTTTCCTGTATGATCTGCCATGGAGAGGGATGTCGCGTATGTAAAGAAACAGGATGGATTGAAATCCTAGGAGCAGGGATGGTACATCCAAAAGTATTAGAAAATGCAGGTTATGATCCCAACAAATATACTGGTTTTGCCTTTGGTATGGGAGTAGAAAGAATTGCCATGTTGAAATATGGAATCGATGATATTCGCCAATTTTATACCAACGATCTGCGTTTACTCAATCAATTTAAACGGATGTAAGGAGGTAAATGGAATGAAAGTGTCCTACCAATGGTTATCCCAATATGTAGATATTGATGATATAAGTCCTTATGAATTGGCAGAAAAATTAACGAGAAGTGGTATTGCTGTTGATGTGGTTCAACAAGTCAACCCCGACTTAGAGAAGGTGGTAATCGGTCATGTTCTTGAGACAACAAAACACCCTGAGGCTAATAAATTAAATATTTGTAAAGTTGATGTAGGTCAAGAGGAAATTTTACAAATTGTTTGTGGAGCAGCCAATGTTGCAGCAGGACAAAAGGTCCCAGTTGCCTTAGTTGGTGCCAAATTACCTGGTGGGGTGAAGATTAAGAAGGCAAAATTACGTGGCGTTGAATCCCAAGGAATGATTTGTTCAGCCGAAGAGCTTGGTATGAATGAACGTTATCTTTCTAAAGAAAAAACAGAAGGGATTTTAGTTTTACAAGAGGATGCACCAATTGGTGAGTCGATTGAACCCTTATTTGGGTTTGATGACTATGTTTTAGAGCTTGATTTAACCCCTAATCGTTCAGATTGCCTAAGTATGATTGGAGTGGCTTATGAAGTTGCCGCGATTTTAGATCGACCAATAAAATTACCAGAAGATCTATTAGGGGTCAAAATTGATACCAACCATTTTGTGCAAATTGAAATCGATGCTCCTCAAGCATGTAAACATTATGCAGCACGTCTTGTTAAAAATATTCAGATTGCAGAATCGCCCCAGTGGCTGCAAAATCGATTGATCGCAGCAGGAATTCGCCCCATCAATAACGTCGTCGATGTCACAAACTATGTGATGTTAGAGTATGGGCAACCATTACATGCTTTCGATTTTGATCGGTTAGATCAATCCAAGATTGTTGTTCGATTGGCAAAGCCAGGGGAAAAAATCGTCACTCTCGATGATCAGGAACGAACATTAGATGAAGAGATGCTCTTAATTACAGATGGAGTTAAACCGATCGCCATAGCAGGTGTCATGGGTGGAGCAAATAGTGAAGTCACAGAGCATACGACTCAAATTCTGTTAGAATCGGCTTACTTTGACGGTATCTCTATTCGCAAAACATCGAAGAAGTTAGGACTTCGTTCAGAGGCAAGTATGCGTTTTGAAAAAGGAGTAGATCCTAGTCGCATTTATGCGGCTGTCAATCGTGCTGCAACCCTTTTACAACAATTAGCCGGAGCAAGTATTGAAGGAGATATCACAGAAAAGAAAGTTTCAGAACCTGAAAACATAAAAATCCATCTAAGGACAGATTGGGTGAATAAAGTATTAGGTACCCAGATAACGGTTTATGAAATGAAAAAGATCTTTGAACGATTGCAATTTGATACAAATCAGGTAGATGATGGATTGATTGTTACTGTGCCCACTAGACGACCAGATATTATCCAAGAGGTGGACTTAATCGAAGAAATTGCAAGAATATACGGTTATGATGAGATACCAACGACAATGCCAAGTGGTAAGTACTCGCAAGGTGGGCTAAAGCGAAATCAACAACTTAGACGATTAATCAAAGATCAATTAGAAGCAATGGGACTACAAGAAGTGATCACTTACACTTTTACAGGGGAACAACAACTTCAATTGAATCAAGGAGTAGTAACAGGTCAAAAACCGATTTCGCTAGCTCTTCCCATGAGTGAAGAAAGACAATTTTTACGAACCGATTTGCTCCCACATCTTTTAGAAGTAGCACAGTATAATCGAAATCGAAATCAATTCAATATCCGAATCTATGAATTAGGAACAGTGTTTAGTTCTGATGAAATCAATTTAACAACATTGCCAAAAGAAAAACAGCTAATCGCTGGACTTGTAACGGGTGAGGTACCAACTTATTGGAAGAAAACAAATGAAACTTATGATTTTTATTATACGAAAGGAATCGTGGAACAGATCCTAACAGGATTAGGAATCGACTCTATCGAAATTGATCCTGTTTCAATTAAAGGTTATCACCCTGGGAGAACTGCAGCATTGAAAAAAGATGGCATTTTATTAGGTTATGTGGGTCAAATCCATCCCAAAGTTCAACAACAATATGATTTAGACGAGACTTATGTTTTTGAATTAGACCTAAATATTTTACTTGAACTTGCTGATAGGGAGATTGTTTATCGTCCATTGCCAAAATATCCAGCAGTAGAACGAGATTTGGCTGTAGTAGTTTCAAATGACGTGACCTCACAACAATTAATCGATATTATTGAAGCTGCAGCAGGTCACTTACTTGAATCGGTTACTTTATTTGATGTGTACAAAAGTGAGAAATTAGGCAAAGATAAAAAAAGTATGGCTTTCTCCTTAACCTATCGAAACAAAGAGCGTACATTAACAGACGAAGAGATTGTATCCATGCAAGAGAAAGTGATTCAAGCACTAAAGGAAAAAATTCACGCAGAACTTCGATAGGTCCTATTTCAGACTGTTGGAAAGAAAAACTTCCAACAGTCTTTTTCTCCTACAAAACATGAAATGGCTTGTATGTTCTAACGCTGCTCCTAACCTTACGGCTTTCCGTAAATAAGGTAAGTGGGAAAGCTCACTCTAAAGAATCAGCTTATAGAATCATACAAACAAGTGGTTCGAAGAAGTGTGTTTGTATATTCCATAAGTAGCGACATAGCACGACTAGCAACTTTAGCTGTGTAGCGTAACTTGTACACTTTGTGTGCTTTTGGTAGCCACTTTCTCACCTAATCAATATTTAAAGAAAGTGGAGCAAGTTGGAATATACAAACCTATTTTAATGGCGCAATAAATTTGCGGGGCAATTTTATTTTATCCATGGTATACTTATCATTATGGATGGATTTTAATTTTGCAGCAGGGAGGAACTGCCGAGTGAATGAAGAGCAAAAAAATCGTTTAACGATTTCCATATATGGACAACAATATACAATAGTAGGGAAGGCAAGTTCTAATTATCTAAGAATGGTTTCCGGGTATGTAGATGATAAAATGAGGCAAATCGCAGGATCAAATGCAAGGCTTGATACAACGAAAATTGCTGTTTTAACAGCAGTCAATATTGCCGATGAATATTTTCGTTTAAAGCAAGAATATGACGAATTACGAAAGTTAATTGAAGATGGAGAATAGAGGGATAAGATGAATCTTTTAGACCTAATTATTATTTTCGCTTTGGTCGGTTCGATCATGAGAGGATATCAGATCGGTCTTATTCGTCAAGTCATTCACTTTGTTGGTTATTTCGTGGCATTTTTTATGGCCTTTCACTTTTCTAAGGACATTGTTCCTTGGATTCAACAAATCGTTCCAACACCAACCTTTCAGCAATCCTCAGTCCGAATGTTCTCGGACACATTTCAATTGGAAGTCATGTTTTATCATGCGATTGCTTTCTTTCTTATTTTTATGTTGACGAAGTTTGTATTAAATTTGGGCGGAGCAATTCTTCATCAAGTAGCCAGCTTACCTGGTCTAGCGATTGTAAATCAGACTCTAGGTGCAACCTTAGGTTTCATTCAAATGCTTCTCATTTTGATTATTCTAGTGAATATCCTTTCTGTTATGCCATCTCTTGAGCTTAATCGATGGATAGAAGGCTCTCTTTTCTCCCAATATATATATAAATGGACACCCATGATTACAAAAGAGTTGTATAATCTTTGGAATACATCGACGATCAGTTCTCTCTGATTGCCTTCCCATGGATGGTATACTATAATACCTTTAAGGGTATAGGGATTAGTGCTGAATAATGTTGCGGAGCAATTTTATTCTCAAAGAGGTGAACTTTTTGGAATATCCGACAGATGTATTAAACCGCATGAAAAGAGTCGAAGGCCAGATACGTGGCGTCCTTAAAATGATGGAAGATGGAAAAGCATGTGAGGATGTCATACACCAATTATCTGCAATACGAAATGCTGTAGACCGGATTATTGTGAATGTGGTTGGAGTGGATATGGGTAATTGCTTAGTCGAGCATCTAAAAGATAAGGATCAACTGGATACAGATAAAATTATAAAAGACACACTACAACTTCTATTAAAAATCAAATAGTTTAATTATGGCCAGGGATATATTTCTCTGGTCTTTTTTTTCTGAAGTGTAAAATTCACACTTTAAACTTTGATAGTTTTTCAATGAATTTGGTAAAAATATACTTAGTTAAACATTTACAGGAGTTGATTGTTTTATGGGGCACCGTTTTGATCCAATACATGCGGGGAAATTAAATAACGAGGAAAGAAGAAAAATGTTACCTCCTGATAAAGTTCTGCAATATCTAGATTTGAAGAAAGAGGATACTGTGCTTGATTTAGGAGCAGGTACAGGTTATTTTTCTATACCAATCGCAAAACTGGTAAAAAAAGTCATTTCAGTTGATGTGTCAGAGGAAATGCTGGATCATCTGAAGCAAGAATTGGAACGTGAAAAAATAGATAATATCGAGACGATTCTACACGAAATAGAAACCTTACCATTTAATGACCGGATTGCAGATAAAGTCATTTTATCTCTAGTATTACACGAAGTGAAAGATTTAAATCAGACAATTAGGGAAATTAGACGGGTATTACATCCTAAAGGTAAATTATTAGTCATTGAGTGGGAGAAGAAAATAAGTAAATCCGGTCCTCCGATTGAGGAACGATTAGAATCCTTTCAATTAAAACGGGTGTTGGAGGACAACTATTTTCAAGTCTCTCTAAAACGGATAAATCCAGATCAATACCTACTAATTGGAGAATTAAAAAAGGACTGAATGAGATCAGAGAAAGTTCAGATTATTATTTTTTGCTGATTCACAGATAACATAAAATCGTTGTTTTAGAAGTATGTAATCCGAATGAATCGTCAGAAATTATAGCAGCAGACCCGATGTCTAGCTATTTCTTGCCTTGCAAGATTATCGTTTCCGAACAAAAAGGACAAACAAAAGTGGGATTGGTTCGTCCATCAATACTAATTGGGCTTATGGAACAAGAAAACCTAACGGAGATTGCAAAGAAAATCGAAAATAAATTAATTCAAGCGATTGAAAAGGCAGTATAAGTAGATGAATAAATAAACGGCCAACTTCGGCCGTTTTTTTTCAGTTTCCAATCTTATTTATTAAATAATACCTATATAGGGTATTAATAAAAACATAGTTTAAATTTGAAAAATAAATTAACGGATAACTTGAAAAATCATGATATAAAATATAAAGTTAATCAGTTCTTCCCATTTTAAATAAAATCTTTTATAATAATACCTAAAGGGGGTATAGGTATGGAACGTTTAACGGGTGATCTGTTACCAAATGAGACAGATCAAAAGATTCTTCGAAGATTAAAACGAATCGAAGGCCAAGTACGTGGCATTCAAAAAATGGTTGAGGATAAACGCTACTGCGTTGATATACTTACGCAAATTGCTGCTGTTCGAGCTGCTTTAGATAAAGTAGGATTAGCAGTTTTAGAAAAACATACGCATGGTTGTGTCCAAAAGGCGATTAAATCAGGTGAAGGCGACGCTATTATTGATGAATTAATGGATGTTATCAATCTTTTTATTAAATAGATCGTAAGTATATGAGGAGTGAGTTGCGTGGCGAGTGAAGCGAAAGCTACATTAAAAATTGAGGGGATGACATGTGCAACTTGTTCAACAAGGATCGAAAAAGGGTTAAATAAATTAGATGGGGTAAATGCATCTTTAAATTTAACCTTAGAAAAAGCTGCGATTACTTATGATCCTAGTAAAGTAACGTTAGAACAAATTGAACAAAAAATTAAAGATTTAGGCTATGGTGTAAGGAAAGAGAAAGTAGAATTAGATATTTTCGGTATGACTTGTGCGGCTTGTTCAGCAAGAATTGAAAAAGGTCTAAATAAAATGCCAGGTGTTTATTCTGCAACGGTAAATCTTGCAATGGAGAGGGCAGTTATCGAATACAATGCCGATGAAGTCGATCTCGATGATTTCATTAAAAAGATTCGAGATTTAGGTTACGATGGCAAAGCTCATGAAGATGAACAAATCGGTGAATCAGCGAAGGAAAAGGAATTACGGAAAAAGCGAAATAAATTAATTACTTCTGCAATTTTGTCTTTGCCGTTATTATGGACAATGCTTGGTCATATGGGAGCGATGTTTTTAGTTCCAGGATTTATGATGAACCCTTGGTTTCAACTTCTTTTAGCCACTCCCGTTCAGTTTTATATTGGTTATCAATTTTACCATGGTGCATATTCAGCATTGAAAAATGGTAGTGCCAATATGGACGTTCTTGTTGCACTTGGAACTTCAGCCGCCTATTTCTATAGTATTTATGGAATGATTGTGGGAACACATCAACTCTATTTTGAAACAAGTGCAATCTTAATAACTTTAGTACTTTTTGGTAAATATTTAGAAGCGTTGGCAAAAGGTAGAACATCTGATGCGATTAAAAAGCTGATCGATTTACAGGCCAAAACGGCGATGGTACAAAGAGATGGAGAGTTTATTGAAGTTCCCATTAAAGAGGTTGTGAAAGGCGATATCGTGATGGTTCGCCCTGGGGAAAAAATTCCTGTCGATGGTGAAATTATCGATGGTTTCTCTTCGGTAGATGAATCCATGTTAACGGGTGAAAGTATCCCGGTTGATAAAAAAATAGGGGATACCGTTATTGGTGCAACGATTAATAAACATGGCACTTTTAAATTTAAAGCAACTAAGGTTGGGAAGGATACCGCTTTAGCTCAAATTATCAAAGCAGTAGAAGAAGCAAATAGTACCAAAGCTCCCATTCAACGTATGGCTGATGTCATTTCAGGGATCTTTGTTCCAATCGTTGTTGCCATCGCATTACTCACCTTCTTAGGATATTATTTCTTTGTAGATCCTTATAATTTTGAACACGCGCTTGTGAATGCAATTGCTGTTCTTGTTATCGCTTGTCCATGTGCTTTAGGTTTAGCAACACCAACTTCGATTATGGTTGGAACGGGTAAGGCAGCAGAGCATGGCATTTTGTTTAAAGGTGGAGAACATTTAGAGAATGCCAAGAAAATCAATGCGATTGTCTTGGATAAGACAGGAACGATTACAAAAGGTGAGCCTGAATTAACGGATACAATTCCTGTAAATGCTTCAGAAGAAGAATTACTACAACTCGTAGGCTCTGTAGAGAAAAGTTCTGAGCACCCCATTGGTAAAGCTATTGTAAAAGGAATGGAAGATAAAGGAATTCCTCTATTACCTGTAAGTGATTTTGAAATTATTCCAGGAAAAGGTCTAAAAGCGAAAGTAAATGAAGTAATGGTCTATATTGGAACGCGTAAATTAATCAGTGAGTTAGGATTGAGTATTGAAACCATAGAAGAAAAAATGGCTAGATTTGAAGAACAGGGGAAAACCGTTGTACTAGCTGCAACTGAAACAAGGATTTTAGGATTGATTGCTGTAGCAGATACTGTAAAACATGATTCAAAAGAGGCAATTCGGAAATTAAAAGAGATGGGCATCAAAGTTGTGATGATTACTGGTGACAACCAGCGTACAGCTAGGAGTATTGCGGAGCAAGTGGGTGTAGATGAAATTCGGGCAGAAGTCTTACCAGAAGATAAAGCAAAAGAAGTGCAAAAATTGAAAGACCAAGGCTATATTGTCGCTATGGTTGGTGATGGGATTAATGATGCTCCTGCATTAGCAACAGCTGACGTAGGAATTGCCATTGGTACTGGGGCAGATATCGCAATTGAAGCTGCTGATGTAACATTAATTGGTGGCAGCCTAAAAGGGGTCGCAGATGCGATTTATATAAGTAAGCAAACCTTAAAAAATATTAAGCAGAATCTTTTTGCTTCTTTATTTTACAACTCAATTAGTATTCCTGTGGCCATTTCCGGTTTACTAGCTCCTTGGATAGCTGGGGCAGCAATGGCATTGAGTTCAGTATCCGTTGTCTTAAATTCCTTGCGCTTAAAAAATATAAAAGTATAAAGATGACGATTTTCGCTTGTGACCCTAACAAAAAAAGAAAGGGTTTCATATAAAATAAAAATTTGTATTGGAGGGAATAACAAATGGAAAAAATAATTCGTGTCGAAGGAATGACTTGCAATCATTGTAAAATGGCAGTAGAAGGTGCATTAAAAAAATTAAGTGGTGTTATTAATGCGGTTGTAAGTCTTGAAAATAAAAATGTTACCGTAACTTTTGATGAAGAAAAAGTAACATTTGAACAGATGAAAGAAGCAATTGAAGATCAAGGATATGATGTTGTTGACTAAAGGAATCTAAGATGGGTAAAATGGCTATTGATGGAAATTATCAATAGCCATCATTCGTTTTTGGTTCCTATAATGTTTCAATCATTGACGAAGTTACCATATCTTGATAAAAAATGTAGATAGAGAAAAGAAAAAATATATAGAAAGAAGGTAGGGTGCTTTGAAAAAAGGATGGATTAGTGTTCTCATTGCGATCTTACTGGTTGGAGGAATTATCTATTATAATCAAACCAGTGGAGGCGGGCAGAAGGATGTTCGACCTGAAGAAGGGTTTCTTGCCCCTGATTTTACTTTAAAAAATGAACAGGGAGAAAGCATTTCATTAAGTCAGTTAAAAGGAAAGCCAGTATTTTTAAACTTTTGGGCCTCTTGGTGTCCCCCATGTAAAGTAGAAATGCCATATATTCAACAAGCGTATGAAAAATATAAAAATCAGGTCGCTTTTTATGGAATTAATCTAACCTTTAATGATTCAAAATCTGAGGCAATCAATTTCATGAAATCAAACGGGTATCAAATGCCGATCTTATTCGATGAAAATCCAAACCCAGATCATACAGTTGCCAAATTGTATCGAGCCAATACCATTCCGACTAGTTTCTTTATCGACAAGGAGGGTGTGATTCGAGTAAAACATACGGGAGCGATGGATTATAAAACAATTGAAGCAAATATTAAAGAGATTTTGGGGGAGTAATGGATGTTCGAGGAGAGTCAAATTTTTCAAATCGGTCCGATTCAACTTCCCATTCAATGGATCATTTTATTTATTGGGCTTTTTATCGGAACTTTGGTCAGTGAACAAGTGGCACGAACAAAAAGATGGGAAAAAGAGAAATGGTCAGATTTCGTTTTTACTTCTGTTTTAATCGTTTTAGTGATTTATAAATTTGGTTGGATTATGTTTGATTTAAAACGAGTGATCCAAAATCCACAAGCGATCATCTGGACTTCGGGAACAAATGCTAGTTTCTGGTTAGGAATTTTGGTCGCAGGTTTCTATTTTTTTCTCAAAGTTAGAAAAGAAAGGTTTTCTTGGATTGATATTTTGCAATTTTTATGGTTAACTTTTACCATTACACTTTTTTTCTATTCTTTTCTTGTTAAAGATTATGGGAAAGCGACAAACTTTTTCCTTTCGATTCAAGCGGATGATCAATCCCGGATTCACTATCATCCTGTAAATATTTATCGATCCTTATGGTTAGGATTTTTTTTGCTCCTGTTTTACTTTTGGAGAAAAGAGATAACTTATACTCGGCTAATGTTTTTATATATCGGACTAGGATTTGGCTTATTAATCATTTCGATCTTTGATGTAAGTATGAATTTGGTCTTCGGATTGACACTAGAACAATGGCGAAATTTTATCCTTGCTTGTATTGGGATCATTGGCATGTTGAAAAAAAAGGAAGGCATAAGTTAATGCCTTCCTTTTCCATTTATTGTTGCTTATATTGCGGCTCTTCACTCGAGATATAGTTAAATCTTGCTTGTAATGCAGAAATGGTGTTATCCATATTTTGAGCAAGTTGGTTAAACATTTGTTTTGCTTGTTGATCTTGAGTTTGAAGAGCAAAAGATTTTAAGTTGGCAGCTACACTTTGAGCACTTGCAATCGTTTGTTGTAATTGTGTACCAACAGTCATTCGATTCACCTCACTTTCACAGAGATTATAATGTCCTGACCGTTTCTTAAATATAAATGTAAGTTTCTGTAAATTATGATCTTTCCTCACCAGTAAATTTTCTTTTTATTGGAACGAATAGGTCGATAATTCCAATCACTAAAGCTGCAATTAAAGCACCTACAACGGTGACTCTTACACCTGGGATAAAAAATTGGGTTAGATAGATGACTAAGGCGCTTGTAAGAAAGCCGACAATGCCACGACTAAATGGGGAAACATTCTCTCCGAAAATGGCCTCAATAATCCATCCAAGCACTGCAATGACGAGTGCTGCTAAAAATGCGTTCCAAAAACCATTGATCACAAAGTTTGGAACGATAGCTCCTACAAATAATAAAACTAAGGCTGCAACGATAAAACGAACAATATGTCTAATAATTGTCATTATCTTTTATCCTCCCTTTTAATAAATGAAATCAAGGATATTCATATCTTTTCCCTATTGTGTTGCTTTTATTTATCAGATAAACATTTTTCATTAAAAAAAGTTAAGAAGTTATTTTTATCTTAGAATGCTATAATATAAAAAGTATGTTCTTGAATAAGGAGGACTTCATGTGGATCGCGGATTCACGATTTTAGAATTTCATAAAATTATTGAGAGGTTAATTGCAAAAGCGGCTACTGAAATGGGCAAGGAATTAGCAGCATCTTTATTACCTACTTATCATTTCGAAGAAGCTGTTTACCGTCAACAAGAAACCTATGAAGGCTTTAATCTGATTCGCTTAAAAGGCGGAATCCCTTTTCATGGTGTTCATGATATTCGTGGGTCGATTAAGCGAGCAAGAATTGGTGGAATGCTTAGCGCAGAACAATTGCGACAAATATCTACCACATTAATGGCAGGAAGGAAAATAAAGAAGTTGATTCTGCAATTAAATGAAGAATTTCCATTACCAATCTTACAATCCCATGCTGAACTTATAGGGAATTTTATGGAAATCGAAGGGAAAATAAATGAAAGTATCAATGAATATAATGAGATCATGGATTCTGCTAGTCATGAATTAAAGACGATCCGCCAGCAAATTCGCACGATTGAAACGAGGGTGAAAGAAAAATTAGAATTTATCTTACGAAACCCTGCGTATCAAAAAATGTTACAAGATCCGATTATTACGATTCGGAATCAACGATATGTTATCCCTGTAAAACAAGAATATAGGGCGGTTTTTGGTGGTATCGTTCATGACCAGTCTGCATCAGGAGCTACTTTATTTATTGAACCTGAATCTGTTGTTCAAATGAACAACCGACTTCGAGAGTCTCAATTAAAAGAAGAAAAGGAAATTGAAAAAATCCTAAAACAATTGACAGAATTAATCCGTCTTGATGCAAATCACCTTGAAGAGATGATGGAACACTTGGGAGTATTGGATTTTATCCAAGCAAAAGCCGATCTTGCACGAGAGATGAAAGCGACTCAACCAAAACTAAATCAACAAGGATTTATAAATCTAAAAAAGGCACGACATCCATTAATTAAGATGGATGAGGTCGTTCCCATCGATGTTCATTTAGGAAAAGAGTTTCACTCCTTAATCATTACTGGGCCAAATACAGGGGGAAAAACCGTTACCTTAAAAACGATTGGTTTACTAACTTTAATGTCGATGTCTGGTTTGTATATTCCTGCAGAAGAAGATAGTGAAGTTGCTGTTTTTTCATCAATCTTTGCAGATATTGGTGATGAACAAAGTATCGAACAAAGTCTAAGTACATTTTCCAGTCATTTAAAAAATATTATTCAGATCTTAAAGAAAATGGATTCGAATAGTTTAGTTTTATTAGATGAATTGGGAGCAGGTACTGACCCAACCGAAGGGGCGGCATTAGCGATCGCAATCTTAGAAAAAATACGTTCACTTCATGCAAAGGTCGTTGCTACGACTCATTACAGTGAACTAAAAGCATATGCCTATAACAACCCAGGTGTGATAAACGCGAGCGTTGAATTTGATGTGGAAACATTAAGGCCAACCTACCGATTATTAATTGGTGTTCCTGGTCGAAGTAATGCTTTTGCGATTGCAAAGAGGTTAGGGCTTCCTGAGGATATGATTCAATTTGCTAAGAATCAAGTGAGTGAAGAAGATTTACACGTGGAATCGATGATTCATTCCCTAGAATGGAACCAAAGAAAAGCAGAAAAAGAACGGGAAGAAGCAGAACGTTTAAGGAAGCAAACGGAAGAGATGAAAAAAGAAGTAGAAGAGAAACTGGATTCTTTAGAAGCAACCAGATATCGAATCCTTGAAGAAGCTAAGAAAGAAGCTGTCCAAATTATTCGGAAAGCAACCCAAGAAGCAGATGGGATTATTCGTGAATTAAGAAAATTGGCTCAGGAAAGACGAGCAGATGTAAAAGAACATGAATTTATTGAGATGAAAAGGCGGTTAAATGAGTCTGCACCTGAATTAGAAAAACCACAACTTGTTTCTAAAAAGCGAAACCAGAAGATTAAAGTCGGCGATGAAGTAAAGGTTTCAAGTTTAGGTCAAAAAGGGTTGATCGTTGAACAAGTTAGTAAGGACGAATATATTGTTCAAATTGGAATTATCAAAACCAAGGTTAACAAACAGGATTTAGAATTAGTTGAAGAGCAGAAAAATTCAACACCTAAGATGATGATGACAGGAGTAAAACGAACAAAAGACTTTGTAAAACCAGAATTAGATCTTCGAGGGAAGACGGTAGATGAAGCATTGATTGATATTGATCGTTATTTAGCTGATGCGTTGATGGCTGGATATAAACAAGTATCCATCATCCATGGGAAGGGAACAGGAGCCCTACGAATCGGGGTTCAGGATTTTTTGAAACGACATAAATTAACGAAATCCATTCGGATGGGACAATATGGTGAAGGTGGTAATGGCGTAACTGTTGTTGAATTAAAAGCATAATGAAGGTTAAAAAATAGGCTGGTTGAAAAACCAACCTTTTTTTATTCATTTTTCATTGAAATTGGGGAATGATGAAAAAGACACTTTTTTTGGAGTGATATTGGTGGAACAAAAAATTCATCATAAATTAAGTCATAAAATGAAAATCAATCACCCCAAAATATTAAATAAAGATGCTCGTCTACTTTTACTAGTGAGTACTTTATATACGATTGCCATCGCATTATCAAATACATTTGTAAATGTATATTTGTGGAAATTAGAGAAAAATTATATCCTGATTGGGTGGTTCAATTTTTCGCAATATTTAACAACATTAATCATTTTTGTTCTTGCGGGGAAATTGTCCAAGAATTTAGATCGTGTAATTTTACTTCGAATCGGCGTAGTGATATTGACAATTTTTTACCTTGTTGTCCTTGTTCTTGGCTCTCGCTCTGCCGAACATTCGGTTTTATTAGGATCTTTGCTTGGAATTGGTCAGGGATTTTATTGGTTTTCCTTCAATCATTTATACTTTGAGATTACAACATCGAAAAATCGGGATATTTTTAATGGGTGGAATGGTTTATTTACTTCTGCTGGGGGGATTGTAGCACCATTTTTATCAGGATGGTTTATTTCGCATAAACCGGGTTTTACTGGCTACCGACTCATATTTTTTATCTCCTTATTTGTATTTTTGCTTGCCGTTATGGTTAGTTTTCTCTTTTATAAGCGTCCTTTAAAGGGAAGGTATCGTTTAACCAAAGTATTAAAACAAAGTATCACCCAAACACCTTGGCGTAATATTTCCCTGGGAATGATGGCTCAAGGTGGAAGAGAAGGGGTGATTACTTTCCTTACAGGATTATTGGTTTATATTTCAACGAATAATGAGTTTTCTTTAGGTACCTATTCGATGTTGATTTCACTTGTCGCACTTGTCAGTTATTTTCTAGCCGGAAAATGGATGAAAAAAGTGTCGCGAAATCGGTCGATGATGATCGGTTCATTGATGATGGCAGTGGTTGTGATCCCTATGTTTTTAAAGACATCCTATACCACATTATTGATTTATGGAATTGGAACCAGTTTGTTTGCACCACTTTATTTCATCCCTTTAACTTCTGTCGTTTTTGACTTCATCGGTAAAAATGAAGAAACGGTGAGTTTAAGATCTGAGTATATTGTTTTGAGGGAAATTGGCTCAAACCTTGGTAGAATGATGATACTTCTAGTGTTTATCGTTTTTATCAAATGGGTTGGACTTCACCATCTTCGCTACATTCTTTTAATCTCTGGTACGTTACAAGTTGTTACGTGGCTATCGTTTAGAAAAGTATTAGCTTCTAGCTGAAAGGTGTGAAAGATTCACAATGGGCCAAATCAAAGAAAGAAAATTAAGTTCAAATCTCCAAGAGAACATAAATTTCATGAACCAATTTTTGGGTATCAATAAGAGTTTTGATGTGATCTACCGCAAACTCCATTATGGAGGAAAGGAATTTGCCCTTTATTTTATTGATGGCTTTGCGAAAGATGATATTATGAACCAAATTATGAGATATTTAGGAAAGTTAGAACCGAAAGATTTAACCCCTGATACATTAAAACGGTTGTTACAAACCCATATTGGCTATTTGGAAGTTGAAGAAGCTGATGATTTTAAAAAGATTGTTTCACAAATCCTTGCTGGGCCATTGGCTTTATTCATCGAGGGAGAAGACAAAGCGATTCTTATTGACGCAAGAACTTATCCTGCAAGGGGGCCACAGGAACCAGATATTGAACGGGTGG
Source organism: Tepidibacillus fermentans (assembly GCF_004342885.1). NCBI lineage: Bacteria > Bacillati > Bacillota > Bacilli > Caryophanales > Bacillaceae > Tepidibacillus > Tepidibacillus fermentans. The sequence goes on along the minus strand of NZ_SMAB01000004.1, from coordinate 51,859 downwards.
TGCGTGGATCCCGTGATGGTTTTGTCGAAACCTTAATTTTTAATACCGCTCTCACCCGAAGACGTTTACGAGATCCTTCTTTACGGATGGAATATTTGCAGGTAGGGGAACGTTCAAAAACAGATATTGTTTTAGCTTATCTTGAAGATGTAGCCAATCCTAACTTGGTAGAATTGATTAAAGAAAAAATCAATAAGATGGAAATTGATGGGTTACCCATGGCAGAAAAAACATTAGAGGAGTATCTTTTTCCAAATCATTGGAACCCTTATCCGATGGTTCGCTATACGGAGAGACCAGATGTAGCGGCTGTACATCTACTCGAGGGACATGTTCTGATTTATGTGGATACGTCGCCTAGTGTGATGATTACGCCAACTACGTTATTTCACCATGTCCAACATGCAGAAGAATATCGGCAAAAACCGGTAATTGGTGCTTATTTACGTTGGGTACGTTTTATTGCATTAATAATGTCTGTCATTTTGTTACCTTTATGGTATGCGGCTGTTAAGGATCCTTCCATACTTCCAGACTCTTTACATTTTCTCGAACCGAAAAAACCAGGTGAAATTCACTTGTTTTGGCAATTTATGTTTGCTGAGCTTGGATTGGATATTTTGCGAATGGCAGCAATCCATACTCCTTCCTCTTTAGCGACAGCAATGGGATTAATTGCAGCGATCGTGATTGGTCAAATGGCAATTGATGTTGGTTTATTTACAAAGGAAGTGATTTTATACTTATCAATAGCCGGAATTGGAACATTTGCGACGCCAAGCTATGAACTAAGTCTTGCGAATCGAATCGTACGGATCATCTTGATTATTCTTGTTGAACTATTTGGGGTAATAGGACTTCTAATTGGACTTATTCTTTGGTTTTTGCTTTTAGGGTTCTCAAAGTCTCTTGATACACCCTATCTTTGGCCACTTATTCCGTTTAACGGGAAGGCTTTGTTAGATGTTATTGTTCGATCACCGATACCTTATAAAAATAAACGCCCGAGAATCCTATCTCCAAAGGATCTAGATCGAAGTCCAGGGGAATAAAATTTTCAATTGTTATTCTCACCAAACTGTGTTAAGTTGTTTGTTACGAAGTACCGAATTTGGTTGCAAAGAAACTTCATTCTTTGCTATACTTTTATCTGTTGCGAGATTTTTATTATAAAAGGAGGACTTTTCAAAATGGCAATTGTTCATGTTACTGATCAATCTTTTGCTACTGAAGTAGAAAGCACAGGTACAGTTCTTGTTGACTTCTGGGCACCTTGGTGTGGACCTTGCAAAATGATTGCGCCTGTACTTGAGGAAATCGATCAGGAAATCGGAGATAAATTAACGATTGCAAAGTTAAATGTTGATGATAATCCAGCTTCCGCTGCAAAATATGGAATTATGGGAATCCCAACTTTATTGCTTTTCCAAAATGGAAAACCAGTAGAGAAAATCGTTGGTTATCAACCAAAAGCTCAATTAATGGCAACTTTAAGCAAGCATCTATAATTTGATTGAATCAATATAGGATACTTAATCAAAAACCCCCTATTTACTAGGGGGTTTTTTAAAAAGATAAGAAACTCCCTTACAAAACATGAAATGGCTTGTATGTTCTAACGCTGCTCTTAACCTTACGGCTTTCCGTAAATAAGGTAAGTGGGAAAGCATGCTCGCTAAAGCATCCATAGGATACAAGTTACGCTATGCAACTAACGTTGCAAGTCGTGCTATGTCGCAGCTTACAGAATCATACAAGCCATTGATTGCTTATCCCTTTCATTCAAAAGAAATACACGGACAACGGAGCGCATTGGAATATACAAATCTTTTCCTAACATTACAGCAAAGTCAAATTTATTTCCCTAGGAGGTGATCAAATGAATCTGAACATTAAGGAGAAACTTGCACTACTCCCTGATAAACCAGGCTGTTATCTGATGAAAAATAAGGATGGGCAAGTCATTTATGTTGGCAAAGCAAAAGTTCTTAAAAACCGTGTTCGTTCCTATTTTACAGGAAGTCATGATGCGAAAACACAAAAATTAGTTAGTGAAATTGTAGACTTTGAATATATTATTACCGATTCGAATGTCGAAGCACTCATCTTAGAGAACAATTTAATCAAAAAATATCGTCCTCATTATAATATTATGCTAAAAGATGACAAAACTTACCCGTATATCAAATTAACTGCAGATGAACACCCCCGGCTTGAAGTAACAAGAAAAGTTAAAAAAGACAAAGCGAAGTACTTTGGACCTTATCCCAATGCGGGATCAGCTCAACAAGTTAAGAAATTATTAGATAAAATCTATCCCTTACGTAAATGTAAAAATTTAAAAGACCGTGTATGCCTTTACTATCATCTAGATCAATGCCTAGCGCCTTGTGAATACGAGGTTAATCAAGAAATTTATGAAGAGATCACGAAAAAGATTTCACGTTTTTTACAAGGAGATTATAAAGAGATTGCTGATGAATTAATACGAAAAATGGAACAAGCAGCAGAAAATCTAGAGTTTGAACGGGCAAAAGAATATCGCGACCAATTAAAAGATATCGAAAATATTATGTCAAAACAAGTGATCACTTTAAACGATCGGATGGATCGCGATATTTTTGGGATGTATACTGATAAAGGATGGATGTGTGTTCAAGTCTTTTATATGAGACAGGGAAATCTAATTGAACGAGAAGTCTCAATGTTTCCCTATTACGGAACAAAAGAAGAAGACTTTATGTCCTTTATTACTCAATTTTATTTTGAAAATCCTGTTCTTCCAAAAGAAATCTTACTTTCAGAAGATATTGAATTGGATTATGCACTATTAGAAGAATGGCTACAAATCAAAATTCATCAACCAAAAAGAGGTCAAAAAAGAAAATTGGTTGAAATGGCAATGGAAAATGCCAAGGCAGCACTAGAGGAAAAATTCAATCTAGAAGCAAGAAATGAGGCAAAAACAATTCAAGCTGTTCAACGGTTAGGAGAGTTACTAGGCATTCATACCCCGCATCGAATTGAAGCTTTTGATAACTCCAATATTCAAGGCACCGATCCTGTTTCTGCCATGGTGGTATTTATCGATGGTTATCCTGACAAATCAAGCTACCGTAAATATAAAGTAAAGGATGTAAAAGGGCCAGACGATTTTCATACCATGCAGGAGGTCATTCGTCGAAGATATACTAGAATATTGAAAGAAGGATTAAACCTTCCTGATTTAATTATTGTCGATGGTGGCAAACAGCAAATCATTGCAGCCATAGATGTGCTTGAAAATGAATTGGGTTTATCGATTCCAGTAGCTGGCTTAAAGAAAGATGAAAAGCATCGAACAGCATTGTTACTTTATGGCGATCCGTTAGAACCAATTCTGATGGAGAGGAATAGCCAAGAATTTTATCTTTTGCAACGAATCCAAGATGAGGTACACCGTTTTGCGATTTCCTTTCATCGTCAGGCCCGAAGTAAAAGTATGTTGTATTCTCAATTAGATGAGATACCTGGTGTCGGAGAGAAAAGAAAAAAATTATTGTTAAAGCATTTTGGCTCGATCAAAAATATGCGGGAAGCAACGGTGGAAGAGTTTCGAAAAATTGGCATAGGGGATAAATTAGCACAACAGATTTTAACCGCTCTACGCTCTGAGGAAAAAAAAGATTAGAAAATTCTCGAAAAAGGAACTCAAAAAAGACTTAATCTATGTTATAATACAAAAAATTATTAAGATGCCTCACTTTCCATTGTGAGGTAGGGGTTGCAAAATTCATGAGTCGTCTACGGGAATGTCGGGAAAATGATGAACGTAGATAAAAGGGGATTTTGCCGAAGCATACTTATGAATCCCGCATAAGTATAGCTGGGCTTACATCGAATAGGTGTAAGACTGTCACAGTTAAACATCCCAATTTAACTGTGGAGAACTATCTTGATCTTGGGAGGTGAAGGACTTTTTGTTGTCAACGGCAACAGGTAAAGTCTACCTGTTGTTTTTATTTATCGTAGGAATCATTCTTTATCTTACAAATGGCTAGTGTATTGGAGTGAGTAATATGGGGATCATTGTAAAAAAGTTTGGTGGCTCGTCGGTAGCAAATGTTGACCGAATCAAAGCAGTAGCAAAAATCATCGCGAATACAAAAGATCAAGGACATCAATGTGTTGTGGTTGTTTCCGCAATGGGAGATCATACAGATGAATTGTTAGACTTAGCCCATCAGATTTCGGCGAATCCTTCTTCTAGGGAATTGGATATGCTATTGACGACTGGGGAACAGGTATCTATCTCTTTATTAGCGATGACCTTACAAGAGATGGGACATCGGGCGATCTCCCTTACAGGTTGGCAAGCAGGTATTGAAACGGAAGATGTTCATGGAAAAGCACGAATTACCAATATTAATACGGAACGAATTTTCAAAGAATTAGATCATGATCAAGTTGTGATTGTTGCTGGATTCCAAGGTGTTTTTGCCAATCAAGAAATCACAACATTAGGAAGAGGTGGCTCAGACACAAGTGCTGTCGCTTTAGCTGCTGCTCTTCATGCAGATATTTGTGAAATTTATACCGATGTTGAGGGAGTATATACGACTGACCCCAGGGCTGTGAAGAATGCAAAAAAATTAGATGAGGTAAGTTATGATGAAATGTTAGAACTTGCAAATTTAGGAGCGGTAGTATTGCATCCGCGTTCCGTTGAAAATGCCAAACATCATGGAGTGAAACTCGTTGTCCGTTCCAGTTTTGTCGATACTCCCGGAACTGAAATTAAGGAGGAGAAATCAATGGAGAATGTTCACGTCGTTACAGGGGTAGCTTACGATATGGATGTGACACGCATTCAAGTAGTCGATTTAGAGAACAAAATCGATGCATTAGCTGATTTATTTACGACTTTGGCGAATGAAAGCATCAACGTCGATATGATTGTGACCAGTGATTATGAAAAAGATCGGATTAATGTCTCTTTTTCTATCTCCGATCAAGATATTCATGCAACCCTAAAAGTATTAGAACGAAAATTTGGAGAACAAGCAAAAGTCAGTCATGATCATCATTTGGCAAAGGTTTCTATCGTTGGAGCCGGTATGATTTCTAACCCTGGAGTCGCTGCAAAAATGTTCAAGATCCTAAGTGATGCAGGAATCACGATTCATATGGTTACTACTTCTGAGATTAAAGTATCTTGTCTAGTGCCAAAGATACAAGCAAAAGAAGCCGTTCAAGCTTTACACGACGCTTTTGAACTAGGAAAGGAATAACTTGAATAGCCCAAAATCCCTTCAAACTTTGAAGGGATTTTCATTTTACTGTAGAGAAAAGGTTTACTCATGAAAGCAATAAAATTAAGTTAAACTTGATCAATTAAATTTTTTGTTTTTTAAGAAGGATTAGAGAAAAAAAGGAAGAATTAAAATAATATAATTATTTTTAATCATTTTAAAAAAGAATAAAATTTATTAAAAATGATAGATAGAAATAAAAATATTTATTTAATCATTGATATTTTCTAAATTTTTTAAAAAACAACAAAAAGAGCGATATATCCATGATTTCCTTAGATTCATGCCTATTCTTTTCATCCTGTCCTTTTTGACGCTTTATAGGACAGAGGAGTACAATAAATTTGTCATAAAATGTTCCTTTTTTTGGTTTCAAAAATGAAACCTGATTCTGCTAGTTTTTAGAATTTTAAAAATGGAAGTTAAGGGGAGGGAGTTAAAGAGGTCTAGGAATGAAGGAATCACACATTTTGCTTTTCAATCTTAAAAGGGGGGAAATTGTTTATGGCAACTTCGCATTTTTTTAATCGTAGGTTGCACTCTTTGTTAGGAATTATTCCTGTAGGTGTGTTTTTATTGATTCATTTAACGGTTAATTACATGGCTACAAGAGGTCCAGAGTCTTTTAATAATGCAGCAGGATTCATGGAAAGCCTACCTTATCTCGCTGTTCTTGAGTGGGTATTGATTTTCTTACCACTTTTATACCATGCAATTTATGGACTTTATATTGCACTCCAAGCAAAGCATAACGTAGGTAACTTTGGTTACTTCCGTAACGTAATGTTTATGTTACAACGATACACAGGTATTATTACTTTAATCTTTGTTGGTTGGCATGTTTGGGAAACACGTGCTCAGATGGCTTTGGGAACGAAGGAACTGAACTTTAACATGATGGCTGATATTTTACAAAATAATTGGATGATGGCCTTTTATTTAGTTGGTGTGATTTCTGCAGTCTTCCATTTTTCTAATGGAATGTGGTCGTTCTTAGTAAGTTGGGGAATTACGATTGGTCCACGTTCACAAAGAATTTCAACCTATGTATGGATGACCGTATTTGTACTAGTCTCGATCGTTGCTGTTTCTGCGCTATTCTCTTTCACAAATGCGGAGTATATTAAAGAAGCAGCGAAATTAACTACTCATTAAGGGGGGAGTGAGAATATGAGTAATCAGAGGATAATCATAGTTGGTGGTGGATTGGCAGGTTTGATGGCAGCTGTCAAAGTTGCAGAAGCAGGTGTACATGTTGATTTATTTTCTTTAGTACCAGTTAAGCGCTCTCATTCCGTTTGTGCGCAAGGTGGAATTAATGGTGCTGTAAATACCAAGGGTGAGGGTGACTCCCCATGGATTCATTTTGACGATACCGTATATGGTGGAGATTTCTTAGCAAACCAACCTCCTGTTAAAGCGATGGCAGAAGCAGCTCCTGGAATCATCCATCTGTTTGACCGAATGGGTGTTATGTTTAATAGAACTCCTGAAGGACTTCTTGATTTCCGTCGTTTCGGTGGTACACAACATCATCGTACCGCCTTTGCTGGTGCAACAACAGGACAACAATTACTTTATGCTGCTGATGAACAGGTTCGTCGTTGGGAAGTAGCAGGGTTAGTAACGAAATACGAACACTGGGAATTCTTATCCGTTGTCCTTGATGATGAAGGAAGAGCAAGAGGTATTGTAGCCCAAGATTTAAGAAGCATGGAGATACATACTTTTGTCGGTGACGCAGTCTTATTAGCAACAGGTGGACTGGGTATGATCTTCGGTAAATCAACCAACTCGGTGATTAATACCGGTTATGCAACAAGTGCAGTTTATCGTCAGGGTGCATATTATGGAAACCCAGAATTTATTCAAATTCATCCAACCGCTATTCCTGGTGATGACAAAGACCGATTAATGTCTGAGTCTGCTCGCGGAGAAGGTGGAAGAGTATGGACTTATAAAGATGGTAAGCCTTGGTACTTCTTAGAAGAAAAGTATCCAGCTTATGGAAACCTCGTTCCACGCGATATAGCAACCAGAGAAATTTTCCACGTTGTTGTTGACCTTGGCCTAGGGGTAGATGGGGAAAACAAAGTTTATCTTGATTTATCTCATAAAGATCCAAAAGAATTAGATATTAAACTTGGCGGTATCATGGAAATTTATGAGAAATTCGTCGGTGATGATCCAAGAAAAGTCCCAATGAAGATCTTCCCAAGCGTTCACTATTCAATGGGTGGATTATGGGTTGATTACGATCATATGACCAATATTCCTGGTCTCTTTGCTGCTGGAGAAGTGGATTACCAATATCATGGTGCTAATCGTTTAGGAGCAAACTCTTTATTATCTGCGATTTATAGTGGCATGATCACAGGTCCTAAGATGGTTCAGTATATCAAAGGATTAAAGAAAGCTTCTGCTGATGTATCAAGTAAATTCTTTGAAGAGCAAAAGCGGAAAGAACAACAAAAATACGATTCCATCACTAAGATGAACGGTAATGAAAATCCATATAAACTCCATGAAGAGCTTGGAAAATGGATGACTGAGAACGTTACTGTCGTTCGTTATAATGATCGTCTCCTCAAAACAGATGAAAAGATTCAAGAGCTTATGGAACGCTATAAGCGGATTAATATTGATGATGCTTCCAAATGGAGTAATCAGGCTACCATATTTACACGTCAATTAGAAGGTATGCTTGTCTTAGCGCGTGCTATTACATTGGGTGCTTATCATCGTAATGAAAGCCGTGGTGCTCATTACAAACCGGAGTTTCCAAATCGTAATGATGAGGAATGGTTAAAGACAACCAAGGCATCTTATACACCAGATGGTCCTAAATTTGAATATGAAGATGTGGATGTCTCTTTAATTAAGCCTAGACTTCGAAATTATGCAGTGTCTAAGGAGGAGACGATAAAATGAGTGAAAAAACAATTCATTTAATTATAACCCGTCAAGATGGACCAGACTCCAAACCCTATAAGGAAGAATTTAAGGTTCGTTACCGCCCAAATATGAACGTAATTAGTGCTTTGATGGAAATACAAAAGAATCCAGTCAATGCTAAAGGTGAAAAAACAACACCTGTTGTTTGGGAAATGAACTGTTTGGAAGAGGTTTGCGGTGCTTGTTCTATGGTGATCAACGGCAAACCAAGACAATCTTGTAGTGCATTAATTGACCAATTAGAACAACCTATTCGCTTAGAACCAATGAGCACATTCCCAGTAATTCGCGACTTGATGGTTGATCGCAGTAGAATGTTTGATGCCTTAAAACGTGTGAAGGCTTGGATTCCAATTGATGGAACCTATGATTTAGGGCCTGGTCCAAGAATGCCTGAGCATACACGTCAATGGGCATATGAATTATCCAAATGTATGACTTGTGGAGTATGTATGGAAGCATGTCCAAACGTAAATAGCAAGTCTGCATTTATTGGACCATTTGCAATCAGTCAAGTCCGTTTATTCAATACTCATCCAACAGGGGCAATGAATAAGTGGGAACGTTTAGAGGCACTGATGGGTGATGGTGGTGCGACAGATTGTGGTAACTCACAGAACTGTGTTCAAGCTTGTCCAAAAGGAATTCCATTAACGACTTCTATTGCTGATATTAACCGTCAATTAACAATTTATTCCTTTAAGAAATTCTTTGTAAGTTAATAAATATGAAAAATATGAAAGGGCTACCCCAAAAGCTTTATGCCTTAAGGGGTAAGCCCTTTTTGTATATTCCCATAAGCAGCTACATAGCATGATAACAGCTTTAGCTCGTGTAATCTGAAATGAATTGTATGTTCTAACGCTGCTCCTAACCTTACGGCTTTCCTTGCTTATAGAATCATACAAGCCTATTTTTATCTGTAAAAACTTAAAACATTCCACTAAAAGTTTGGTAAAGTAAAAGACTATTTAAAAAGATGATCAGCAATGCGATTGTCCCAGCTATTTTATTCATGTACGGTTTATTCACAAAGTATTTACCCATCACCTCTTTATTTCGCGTCAAGATTATTAAGGGAATAATCGTAAATGGTAATTGCAAGCTGAGAATCACTTGGCTAGTGATGAGTGCTTTAAACGTATTTACCCCTAATCCAATCACGATTAAAGCTGGTATCATTGTTACCAAACGTTGAACCCAAAAAGGAATAGAACGATTAATAAAACCTTGTAGAATGTATTGACCAGCAATTGTTCCAGTAACAGAAGAGGACAACCCTGATGATAGTAAGGCGATAGCAAAAGCAAAACTAGCAAACCCTCCAAGTAATGGAGTCAATGTTTGATAAGCTCCTTCGATGGAAGAAACAATATGGCCATTGCTGAAAAAAGCTGCTGCTGCCATGATGATCATCGAAGAGTTAATGAACCACGCTGTATTTAAGGCAAATAGGGAATCTATGATCGCATATTTATATATTTTTTTATTGTGTTCTAGATCTGAATTAATTCTTGTTATCACAACACCAGAGTGTAGAAAAAGATTATGTGGCATCACAGTAGCCCCTAACATACCTATTGCGACAAAGATACTCTTTGCATCTAATTCTGGAATAAAGGTATGTTTCATAATTAGACCTACATCTGGTTTTACAAGGAATAATTCCAAGATATAGGCAAAAGCAACGATACTAACAAATCCAAAAATAATCATTTCAATTTGTCGGTAGCCATATCGGTGTAAAGCTAAGATTGCAAAGACAATAATTCCAGTAATAAAGGCAGATGGAAATAGTGGTATTCCAAATAAAATATGAATTCCCAATGCAGCTCCAAAAAATTCAGCTAAATCTGTGGCCATCGCTGCAATTAGCGCGGTCATAAAAAGAAAAAAATAAAGAGGCTTTGCAAAATGTATTTTCATATTTTCTGCTAAAGATTTACCTGTAGCAATTCCTAATTTCACGGAAAGGCTTTGTAAAATAATTGCCATAAGATTACTAATTAACAAGACCCAAAGAAGCTGGTAACCAAAACGGGCCCCACCTTCAATATTTGTTGCCCAGTTACCAGGATCAATATAGCCAACACTAACAAGATAGGCTGGCCCCATAAATGGTAACCATTTTTTTAATGAACATTTATCAAAAAATTGACGGAATTGCTCTATCGCAGTTGTTGAAACGGAACGATTCAATGGTTTTGTATTCATCAGCTTCACCTCCATCGTGAAGTTAGACAATCAAAAAAATTTTTCCTCAATGCAACATTTATACTATTATTATAGTGTAAAGATGCATTAATGTGAATGGGGCTTTTATTCTAAAAAAACTTCAAATAAAAAGGCTGACCCTTAAAGTAAAGGATCAGCCATCAAATATACATATTTCCTAGGTCCTTAGAAGAATTATCCTATGATAGGAGTTAACCCTATGAGTCATCCCCCTCTATGCAAATAAATTATTGTGCTGCTTTTACAGCTTCTAGTGCTTTTTCATAATTTGGATGTTCAGTAACTTCTTTTACATATTCAACATAAGTAACTTCATTTTTCGAATTGATTACAAAAACAGCACGAGCTTCTAAACGTAGATCTTTAATATATGTACCATATGCACTACCAAAGGACATGGTTTGATAATCAGATAATGTAATCACTTTATCAATTCCTGCTGCTCCACACCAGCGTTTTTGTGCAAAAGGTAAATCAACACTTATCGTTAAAATGGTTGCATTTAATTTAGCAGCTTCTTCATTAAAACGTCTTGTTTGTGCATCACAAACAGGTGTGTCTAAAGAAGGAACGACGCTAATTAATTTTACTCCTTCGAAATCCTTTAGTGATTTTGGGTTTAAGCTGTTATCTACGACGGTAAAATCAGGAGCTTTATCTCCAACCTTAATCTCTGGTCCAAGTAAAGTGACGGGTTTTCCTCCAAAAGTAACTACTCCATTACGTTCTTCCATGTGTATCCTCCTTAATTAACAATTTTTTTATAGTAATAATTTTATTATGTTTCAATAATAACAATGAAGAAATTAGAAGTAAAGATATGACTACACTTCATCAATGAAAATATTCCAAATTATTTTTATCACACTTTTTTGTTTAGGTAATATAATACAGTGAAAACAAAAACCCCCCTTATTAAACTGTCCCCCGGTAAATTTTTACTAACCAAGGCTTTTGATCCTTGGTCTTTTTTTTACATAAAAAATTGTAATCACACGACTTAACCAAGCATTTTGACCATTGAATAAAAAAGTAACACAGAATATGGTTCTGTATAGGGAGATGTGTATGATCGATCGTTTATTTTTCAGCGAATGCACAAAAATTAGGCCAGATGTTGAAAAAGGAAACTTTGCATATCTAACGGTAAAGGTGCATGATAGTGTAGAGACTTTTCTGTTGTTGGGTGATGAAACTCTAATTCAATGGCATGAAGGGCTTGTCTTTGCATCCCATTTTCTCCTATTTCCCCACCATACAATTCATCACCAACAAGAGGGTGACCGATGTAACTCATATGGACTCGGATTTGATGGGTTCTTCCTGTTGCTAACTGCAGTTCAATTAAAGTTGCATCACTGAATCGTTCAATGACTTTATAATAAGTGATCGCAGGTTTGGTTTCGGGATGAAGATCAGTTACGACAATTCGCCGCAAAGCATGTTCTGGATCCTTCATAATAGGTGCATCGATAATCCCTTTATCCTCGGCTACGTAACCATGAACAATGGCACGATATGTTCTTTTTAAGGTTCGGTCTTGTAGCTGAAGAGCAAGTTTATGATGAGCGTATTGATTTTTGGCAATCACAAGTAACCCAGAAGTATCACGATCAAGCCGATGCACTGGTCGAAAGCGAAATCGTTCACCTTTTGCTTTCCAATAATAAACCAAACCATTGGCCAAAGTTCTGTTTGGGTGAGACTTTGTAGGATGAACAACAATACCAGCAGGTTTATTTACAACCACAATATCCTGATCTTCATAAACGATCTCAAAGTCAACCGGTTCAGGTGGAATAAATTCTGATGTTTCAATCGGTACATAAATCTGTAAAAGGTCGCCACGATGAACACGTACGGTCACATATACCGGCTCACCATTTAAATAGATTCCTTTTGTATTTTTAACTTTACTTAAAGATTTTCGTGAAAATTGATAATGATTAAACAGAATCTCTTTGATCATTAAACCGTCCCATTCCATCGGTATTGATACTTGGATTAATGGATTCATAGGAAAACTCCTTCTTAAAAGATTATCCTTAGAATTATTTTTGAACATCCATATCATTCTAATACTAAATATACTTTTACATCATAACATATTTTTTTGAAAGGATAATGAAGGGAAAATGTTTTTTCATGGAATCGACTATCAACATTTATTGATTCAATTTCCAGTATTATCCCCACGTTTAACCATTCTTCAGCAAAATCATTCTCAAAAAGAGGACCGAAAACACTTATTAGAACAATTTGGCTTTGAACCTGTGCATTTTTTAGAGTCTAGTAAAACTTATTCTGTAAAAAAATGTTTAAACGCTTGCTTTAATTTTGGTAACGTGATCTTTGCTTTTTCATCGTTACCTCAACCTCTTTTACAACTCTCTCCTCATGAGGTAGGGGTTCCTGTAGTCGATACCCGTAAAGCAAAGGCCATTTTCATTCAAAATCGTGAACTAATAAATAAAATAAAAAGACTTTATCCACAGATTCCTGTTTTTATCATGGTCAAGAAAATGTTTTCATAAACAAATATTTCCGCTAGAATATAAATTGTAAGAATTTTATGAAAATGAAAGGTGGAGGTAAGTATGAATTACTCTTTGGTACCTGAAAGTGAGATTAAGTCAAGAATCGAAAAACTACAAATGCAATTGCAAAAAAAAGGAATTGATAGCGCATTGATCATCCAACATGTGGATTTATTTTATTATTCTGGTACCATGCAAAACGCAATGATGGTCATTCCTGCTACTGGAGAAGCAATTCTTTTCGTTAAAAAAAGCTTGGAACGGGCAAAAAGAGAAACAATGATCGAAACGTTGCCAATGCCTAGTCTGAAACAGTTTCCTGACCAATTGATGGAAAGAGGTATTTATTTACAGAAAATGGGTTTAGAATTAGACGTTCTTCCTTATGGACAGTATGCACGGATTCAAAAAGTATTTGCAGCAACTGAGTTAGTCGATATTTCGCCAATCATTCGTGCCCAAAGAAGTGTAAAATCACCATATGAGATTGAGTTGATTCGTCAGTCTGCAAAAGTTGCATATGAAGCGATACTAGAAGTGCCAAAGATTCTAAAACCGAATATGAGAGAAATTGATTTTGTCGCTGAGATAGAAAAGTTTGTGCGTTTGCGGGGACACATTGGAAATATGAGGCTTCGGGCATTCAATCAAGAACTTTTTCTCGGAATGGTTGTTTCGGGTGAAGCTGCTGCAAAACCGACTGGCTTTGATGGTCCAGCAGGAGGGGAAGGGCTATCCCCAGCAATGCCCCAAGGAGCTGGATGGAAAGTAATTAGAGAAAATGAACCGATTTTAATCGATATTGCAGTAGCGGTAAATGGTTATATCGTTGATCAATCACGGATAGCTGTGATCGGAGAATTAGAACCTCAATTAGAAGAGGCTTATCAAGTAGCTTTATCGATTATCAAAGAAACAGAAAAGAATGCAAGACCAGGAACATTATGGTCTGAACATTATCTCCATGCGGTTAAAATGGCAGAAGAGGTAGGGCTAAAAGATTATTTTATGGGATTTAAGCAAGATCAGGCGAAATTCCTCGGCCATGGAGTAGGAATTGAGTTAGATGAGTTACCCGTTCTAGCAAAAGGATTGGATCAGCCTTTAGAAGTAGGAATGGTCATTGCCATCGAACCGAAATTCACTTTTCCTGGGAAAGGTGTAGTTGGTATTGAAAACACTTATGTTGTGACAGAAAATGGATTACAGGCATTATCCTATGCACCAGAAGAAATTATTCGAATAAAATAACATCATCTTCCATTACCCTTCAAAAAGATAGGTGAATGAACCTCAATCCGTTATGCACTTATTGAACACCAGACACATAAAATAATCTGAAATCTCCCTTGTGAGTTGATGAGCCCGAGCAAGGAGGGGTGGAACTTTTGAAGGGTAATGACCAGCACGCTAAACCACTGTTAACAAACCGAGAAAGAGAAGTATTCGAATTACTAGTGCAAGACAAAACGACCAAAGAAATTGCTAAGCAACTATTCATAAGTGAAAAAACCGTTCGTAACCATATTAGCAATGTGATGCAAAAGCTAGGTGTGAAGGGTCGTTCGCAAGCGGTTGTTGAATTGGTTCGGCTCGGGGAACTGAAAATTTAACCCTCGAGAACCCCCGAAAAAAACCCAACTAGGTTAACTAGTCGGGTTTTTTATGTTTTTTACGAATGATTTGTTCTTTGATATAATAAAGCCATTAGATTGAACATTTTTGGAGGGAGATCCATGATGCATTCTCCTGAGCTAATCAGCGAAATTGAATATCTATTACGCAAAATTAGTGGAATTATCAAACAGAAAGGTAGAGAGATTCTCAACGATTTTCCAATAACCCTCCCACAATTTATTGCTTTACAATGGTTAAATGAAGACGGAGATATGACTATTGGGGAATTAAGCAACAAAATGTATCTCGCATTTAGCACAACCACTGATCTCGTCGATCGAATGGAGAAAAATGGGTTAGTGGAAAGGGTACGGGATCAAAAAGATCGAAGAGTGGTTCAGATTCATCTTTTAAATAAAGGAAAAGAAATTATTAACGAGGTATTAGAAGCAAGACGAGAATACCTTGCCCATATTCTAGAGAATATGAATCAAGAAGAAGTTGATCAAATGGCAATTTCACTTAAAAAACTTTTAAAAAAAATGGATGAAGAAGTTTAAACTTTTGTTGTGATCATACATATAATAGTTGCAAAAATTCTAGGAGGAACCGAAACATGGAAGAACAAAAAGCAATAGGAATCTTGGATTCAGGTGTTGGTGGTTTGACTGTTGTGAAAGAAGTATTTCGACAATTACCAAAGGAAAAAGTCATCTATTTTGGTGATACAGCTAGGTGTCCATATGGCCCTCGCTTACTTGAGGAAGTAAAAGAGTTTACATTAGAAATCGTAGATTTTTTGTTAGCACAAAACGTTAAAATGATCGTAATCGCTTGTAATACAGCAACCGCTGCAGCCTTACAAGAGGTGAAAAAGAAGGTCAAGATTCCTGTTGTTGGAGTGATCCGTCCAGGAAGTTTATCAGCGATCAAACATACTCAAACTGGAGAAATTGGTGTAATCGGGACGGAAGGAACCATTCAAAGTGGTGCATATGAAAATACCTTAAAACAAATTAATCCCAAATTAAAGGTTACTAGTCATGCTTGTCCAACTTTGGTTCCTCTTGTCGAAAGCGGTATTGAAGATGAAATCACGATCCGTCAAGTCGTGAAAGACGCCTTAAAACCGATTTTGAGTCAAAAGATGGATTCATTAATATTAGGTTGTACTCATTATCCACTTATTAGTAAATACATCCAGGAAGTAGTTGGTGATCAGGTCAAATTACTAAGTTCAGCGGAAGAGACAGCTAGGGAAGTAAGTACCATTCTTCATCACCAAAACCTTCTCAATCAGACGGAAAATGAACCCGAACATCATTTCTATACTACGGGTGATGTGGTTCATTTTAAACAAATTGCTGAGAAATGGTTAGGTAGAGCCATTGAAGTCACTCATATCGAACTTGCAAAGAAAAATGAGGAAAAAAGTTCTATCAAAAAATGATAGGATTTTTTTGGACAAAATTGTACTAAATTTCCTCAAGGCTCGTATACATAGAAGTAGAATTGCCTTGAGGAGGGGAAAAAAATGTTTAAACGAAACAAATTATCATTATTGATAATCTTGAGTCTAGTATTCACTCTACTATCTGGTTGTGGAATATATGGGCCAGAAGAAACTTCAAAAGACATTGATCCACCACCTGCATTGGATGCAAAGGATAGTACAGGAACGGTAGATGTAACAACAGAGGAAAATGGAGATGCAACGACGGCTGATCAAAAACAGCAAGTGAAATTTACGATCTACTTTTTCGATGAAAAAAGGGATGTTGTTCCATATACAATGGATATCCCAAAGGTGGAAGGAATTGGGCAAGAAGTATTAAAATATATGACTGTTGGTGGTCCAGCTGAAGGTAAAATCCCTCAAGGATTTAAAGCTGTTTTACCAAAAGGTACGAAGTCTTCAATGACTGTGAAGGCCGATCAAAAATTAGCAATCGTCGATTTCTCCAAGGAATTTTTATCTTATGAGGCAAAGTCTGCTGCAGATGAGAAAAAAATTTTAGATGCGATTACATGGACATTAACAGAATTTCCAACCATTGATAAAGTGGAAATTCGCGTGAATGGTTATCCGTTAGAGTCGATGCCAACATGGAAAACACCGATTGTTGGACCTTTGAGTAGAGCAGATGGAATCAATATGGAATTAGGAAATAACATTAAGATTGGTCAAACCACCACCGTAACACTATATTTTTATCGGAGTATGGGTGATAAACAATATCTTGTTCCTGTAACGAGAATGGTTCCTGAGACAAACGATCTTGCAAAAGCAACACTTGAACAATTAGTAATTGGCCCAAAAGCAGGAACAGGTTTAACATCGCCAATCTTACCATCTACCAAAATACTTGATGTAAAAGTAGAACGACAAATGGTCATTGCAAATTTTGATAATCAAATTTTAGGTCCCAATAAAGAAGTATCAAAGGAAGAATTGGATATTCTCGTTTGGTCATTAACAGAAAACACGGGTGCAAAATCAGTTCAAATCAAAGTGAATGGAAAAACAGATACTCTTACAGATAACTTAGCAAAACCGATCATGCGTCCAGAAAAAATTAATACTTCAATTTTGTGAATGGCAAAAAATCTAGTATAATAAGGAAAAACGAAAAATTAAGGAGGTAGTAAACTACCCCTTTTTCTTTTTCGTTCCAATTTTATCAAATCTGACTTCTGATCTCTATCTTCTAAAATGTTGGATGTCCAATGAAAAGATGTAAATAATAGAAAATGAATAGGAAGTAAAAGAACTGGAGGAAGAAAATGAGACCTGATAACAGAAATGTAGATGAACTACGAAAAGTAAAAATCACAAATCATTATATTAAGCATGCAGAAGGCTCTGTTTTAATTGAAGTGGGAGATACAAAGGTTATTTGTACAGCAACAATTGAAGAAAAAGTTCCTCCTTTTATGCGAGGTGAAGGAAAGGGATGGATCACTGCTGAATATGCAATGATTCCAAGAGCAACTCATACACGAAATGCGAGAGAATCAACGAAAGGAAAAGTTAGTGGTCGAACAATGGAGATTTCCCGATTAATTGGCAGAGCATTGCGATCTGTTGTTGATTTAGAAGCGTTAGGAGAAAGAACGATTTGGATTGATTGCGATGTGATTCAAGCAGATGGTGGAACCAGAACGGCTTCGATTACAGGGGCTTTTGTTGCAATGGCAGATGCTTGTCATCGGTTAGTTCAAGAAGGAAAAGTAAACAAAATGCCTATTCAAAATTTTGTTGCAGCAACAAGTGTCGGCATTATCGAAAATGAAGTGAGATTAGATCTATCCTACGAAGAGGATTCTCAAGCAATCGTTGATATGAACATTGTGATGACCGATCAAGGAAAATATGTTGAACTACAAGGAACTGGTGAAGAGACTCCTTTTACTGCAAATGAATTAGATCAGTTACTACGTTTAGGGAAAAAAGGTGTGGAAGAATTGATCCAAGTTCAAAAAGAAGTGATGAAAGAATATGTTGATCTTATTGGAAAAATAGAGGTTGAAGGAGAAACGCAAGTTGAACAACAGACAAGCACCCAACAATAAAATCGTTCTCGCCACGAAAAACCAAGGAAAAATTCAGGAATTTAAAACGCTATTTTCAGGACTTGGTATTGAAATTTTATCGTTAAAAGAATTTGAGAATGTCCCTGAAATCATTGAAGATGGAACTAGTTTTGAAGAAAATGCCAAGAAGAAAGCAGAAACGATTTGCCAATTTACAAGGTTACCGACCATTGCTGATGATTCTGGTTTAGTTGTGGATGCATTGGCTGGAGCTCCAGGCATTAATTCTGCTCGCTATGCTGGCGAAAACGCAACCGATGAACAAAACAATCAGAAGCTGTTACATGCATTAGCAGGTATACCAAAGGAAAAACGCAAAGCTCGTTTTGTCGCATATTTAGCCTTTGCCGTTCCCAATAAAGAAACAATCGGTGTAGAAGATATAGTAGAGGGGTATATCCTTGAGTCTCCAAGGGGGCAACGTGGGTTTGGATATGATCCATTATTTTATCTGCCTGAGTTGGGCAAAACAATGGCAGAGCTTGATCCAGAAATAAAAAATCAAATTAGCCATCGTGGTAAAGCAATGAGAAGATTATTTCATCTATTGAAAGGTGAATGGGAACAATAGCGGGGCTAGTATGTTCTAACTCTGCTCCTAACCTTATGGCTTTCCATGAATAAACGGTCGGTATGAAAGCGCGCTCGCTAAAGCACCCATAGGGTACAAGTCACGCTATGCAACTAAAGTTGCAATTCGTGCTATGTCGCAGCTTATAGAATCGTACAAGCCAGTGATTCGAAGATAGTGGGTTTGTATATTCCATAAGCAGCGACTTTTGGGAGTGCGAAGTACGGACAACGGAGCGCGTTGGAATATACAAACAATTTTACATAAAACAGAAAAAAATCATCTATAAATATTGACCTTGAATTTTAAACTTGTTATAATATCTTTTGTCTTTGAGATATTGAATATTTTTGCGGATGTAGTTCAATGGTAGAACATCGGCTTCCCAAGCCGACAACGCGGGTTCGATTCCCGTCATCCGCTCCATAACAATCTGTCTCAGTAGCTCAGCTGGATAGAGCAACGGCCTTCTAAGCCGTGTGTCGGGGGTTCGAATCCCTCCTGGGACGCCATTACATAATCAAATTAACGTTTCTTATATACGTCTATAAGAAACGTTTTTTTTTTTACTTATTCTTCTTTTTTTTTACTTATTCTTCGATGTGTGTATACGTAATGGATAAAAAGGTTTGACAATATCCATAAAATTCTATTGTTTTCAAATCAAATATTAGGTATATTTAATGTAGCGCCTTCAACCTAGAAGACGTTTTTTTCATGTGGTAAAAGGTTTTTTCATGAGTTTCAAAAGAAAAAGGTTTATGTTATAATGAAGTGGTTATACTGTCAGATAGAGTGTTTCAGTACATATTTGGAAAAAACCTTTGTAAACGATCCGTTTGGAAGAGTACTAGGAGGGGAAAAGTATAGAATGCAAACAAAATGGGAAAAAATAGAAAAAAATAAAGTAAACCTACATGTAGAAGTTGAGGCTGAAAAACTAGACGAAGCATTAGACAAAGCATTTAAAAAAGTAGTTAAACGTATTAATGTACCAGGTTTCCGAAAAGGTAAAGTACCTCGCAAAATTTTTGAGTCTCGTTTTGGGGTAGAAGCTTTATATAATGATGCTTTAGATATTTTATTACCTGAAGCGTATGAGCAAGCCATCAACGAGAATGGTATTGAGCCGGTAGATCGTCCAGAAATTGATATTGAAACTATTGAAAAAGGTAAACCATTTGTATTTACTGCGACGGTCATCGTGAAACCAGAAGTTGAACTTGGTGAATATAAAGCATTAGAGGTTCCAGAAAAAGATTTCTCGGTAAAAGAAGAAGATATCGAAGCAGAATTAAAACAACTCCAAAACCGTCATGCTGAGTTAGAAGTTGTTGAAGATGGAGAAGTTCAAAATGGTGATATCGCTGTTATCGACTTTGAAGGTTTCCTAAATGGTGAACCTTTTGAAGGTGGAAAAGGTGAAAAGTATTCCTTAGAAATCGGTTCTGGTACCTTCATCCCTGGTTTTGAAGAACAACTTATTGGAATGAAAAAGGGAGAGGAAAAAGAAATTCAAGTCACTTTCCCTGAAAACTACCATAACGAAGATTTAGCAGGAAAAGAAACGACATTCAAAGTAAAAGTACATGATATTAAACGTAAAAAACTTCCAGAATTAGATGATGAATTTGCGAAAGATGTTGATTTCGAAACGTTAGAAGAGTTAAAAGCGGATATTAAAAACAAACTTGAAGAACGTGCAAAACATGAGGAAGAACATTACCGTCGTGACACTGTCATTGAAAAGGCAACGGAAAATGCAACTGTTGAGATTCCAGAAGTCATGATTGAGAATGAAATTCAGGCTATGATTCGTGAATTCGAGCAACAGTTGGCTTACCAGGGGTTAAACCTTGATCTATATTATCAATTCACCAATTCCGATGAAGCAGCTTTAAAAGAGCAATTTAAAAATGATGCAGAAAAACGTGTAAAAACGAACCTTGTTCTCGAAGCGATTGCTAAGGCAGAAAATATTGAGGTTACTGATGAAGAAGTAGAAAAAGAACTTGAAAAACTTGCAGAGCAATACAAGCGTGATGTAGAAGAAATCCGTTCCTTATTCACAGCGCGTTCTAATGGTTTAGAAGGAATAAAATCCGATATCCAAATTCGTAAAACCATTGACTTCTTAGTTGAACAAAGCAAATAATCGAATTACAATAAAATAAACAGGGCACGGAAATCCGTGCCTTCTTTTTCACAAGATTTGTTTTCTTAGTACCTTTGTAGAAGGGGCGTAGAATTTAAATGTTTAAATTTAGTGATGAAAAAGGAACCCTAAAATGTTCTTTCTGCGGAAAATCTCAGGAGCAAGTACGCAAGCTTGTAGCCGGTCCCGGAGTATATATTTGTGATGAATGTATTGAACTATGTAATGAAATCATTGAAGAAGAAATTGGAACAGAAGAAAATCTCACTTTACAAGAAGTACCAAAACCTACAGAGATTAAAGAGATTTTGGACCAATACGTGATTGGTCAGGAAAATGCCAAGAAAACACTTTCTGTTGCTGTATATAATCACTATAAACGAATTCATACTCAACAGAAGTTTGATGATGTGGAACTTCAGAAGAGTAATATTCTGTTAATCGGACCGACTGGAAGTGGTAAAACGCTCTTAGCCCAAACATTAGCCAAAATCTTACATGTGCCCTTTGCAATTGCTGATGCTACTTCGTTGACTGAAGCTGGATATGTTGGT
The DNA here is from genome assembly GCF_004342885.1 of Tepidibacillus fermentans. Classification (NCBI taxonomy): domain Bacteria; kingdom Bacillati; phylum Bacillota; class Bacilli; order Caryophanales; family Bacillaceae; genus Tepidibacillus; species Tepidibacillus fermentans. The sequence goes on along the minus strand of NZ_SMAB01000004.1, from coordinate 30,350 downwards.
GAAGATGTTGAGAATATTTTACTCAAATTAATTCAAGCCGCAGATTATGATATTGAAAGGGCAGAAAAAGGAATCATCTACATTGATGAAATTGATAAAATTGCGAGGAAATCGGAAAATCCATCCATTACTCGTGATGTTTCTGGTGAAGGTGTTCAACAAGCCTTGCTGAAAATCCTAGAAGGCACAGTGGCAAGTGTACCTCCACAAGGGGGAAGAAAACACCCACATCAAGAATTTATTCAAATTGATACCACTAATATCCTCTTTATTGTTGGCGGTGCTTTTGATGGAGTCGAAAATATTATTAAGCGCCGTATTGGAAAGAAAGTAATCGGTTTTGGTGCGGATCATGTCAACACAGAATTGAAAAACGATGATATTTTGACCAAAGTCTTACCTGAGGACTTACTAAAATTCGGATTAATCCCTGAGTTTGTCGGTCGACTACCAGTCATCGCAACGTTGCAACAACTTGATGAAAATGCATTAATTCGTATTCTGACTGAACCGAAAAACGCTTTAGTGAAACAGTATCAAAAAATCTTAGAAATGGATAATATTGAACTTGAATTTGAACAAGAAGCTTTAATTGCGATAGCAAAAGAGGCTTTAAAGCGAAATACAGGTGCGCGGGGATTACGTTCGATTATTGAAACAGCGTTATTAAATGTGATGTATGAGTTGCCTTCACGACAAGATGTTTCCAAATGTGTAATCTCGGAAGATACGATTATCAAGAAATTCCCCCCTACACTTTATAATAAAGAAGGAAGAATTGTCCGTTTAACTCCGCAAGAAGAAAGTGCGTAATACAGAAGTCACAATCGGAAGTGTTCTGAAGGTTTGTATGTTCAATAAGGTTGGAATATACAAACCTATTTTTATTTAGAAATTGCCATACGTCAATTTCAACTTATTAATCCAACCTCCACATCTCACCTTTAACATCTAAAATTACCATGTATTTTCGTTTCTATTGATTATGGCTCCTCCCAATAGGTAATACTATAATTTATCGAGTAAAAAAATGTAAATCGCTTTTGGGAGGTAAATATGAATATTACAGCATTGTTAGTGAGTATACAAGTTTTTTTTGGAATTGTAATCGGCTTGTATTTTTGGAATCTATTAAAAAGCCAACATCAAAATAAAACGGCAATTGATCGTGATTCAAAAAAAGAATTAGAAAAATTATATAAACTTAGACAAATCTCTCTTACAGAACCTTTAGCAGAAAGAACAAGACCTCGTAATTTTAAAGAAATCGTAGGACAAGAAGAAGGATTAAAAGCTTTACGCGCAGCTTTGTGCAGTCCTAATCCCCAACACGTGATCATTTACGGTCCACCGGGCGTTGGAAAAACTGCTGCCGCCCGCTTAGTCCTTGACGAAGCCAAACAACTTCCCTATTCACCTTTTAATCAAGACTCAAACTTTGTTGAAGTGGATGCGACTACAGCACGCTTTGATGAACGTGGAATCGCTGATCCATTGATTGGCTCTGTCCATGATCCAATCTATCAAGGGGCTGGAGCTATGGGAGTAGCAGGCATTCCGCAACCAAAGCCAGGAGCTGCGACAAGAGCTCATGGCGGTATTTTGTTTATTGACGAGATTGGAGAATTGCATCCGATACAGATGAATAAACTACTAAAAGTTTTAGAAGATCGTAAGGTTATGTTAGAAAGTGCCTACTACAATTCGGAAGATTCAAATATTCCCAAACATATCCATGACATATTTCAGAATGGATTACCGGCAGATTTTCGCCTTGTAGGGGCAACAACAAGACAACCACATGAGATTCCTGCTGCGATCCGTTCGCGTTGTTTAGAAATCTTTTTTAAACCACTTACAATGGAACATATTGCAGAGATTATGAAAAATGCAATTGAGAAAATCGCGTTAGATTATGACCCAGAGGTTATTGAAGTAGGAAAACGCTATGCTACCAATGGTCGGGAGGCAGTAAACTTAGTTCAGATTGCCGCAGGTATAGCACTATCCGAACAGAGGAAGCGAGTTGAAGTGAAAGATATGGAATGGGTCATTAATAGTAGTCAGATCTCGCCTCGACCTGATCGAAAAGTATCCTCTGAACCACAAATTGGAATCGTGAATGGATTGGCAGTTTATGGGCCAAATATGGGAACACTTCTAGAAGTGGAAGTAACTGCAAAAAAGGTGAGAACAGGCCAAGGAAAATTAAAGATTACAGGAATTGTCGAAGAAGAAGAAATTGGTGGTGGCCTAAAAACAATTCGCCGTAAAAGTATGGCACTAGGTTCATTAGAGAATGTTCTTACCGTTCTTCATCATCAAACAGATATCAATCCATACGATTATGATATCCATGTGAATTTTCCAGGAGGAACACCGATTGATGGGCCATCAGCAGGGATAACGATGACAACTGCGATCTATTCCGCTATTAAGAAGATTCCTGTAGATTCCAAGATAGCGATGACTGGCGAGATTAGTATCTATGGGAAAGTAAAACCAATCGGTGGAGTGATCGCTAAGATTGAAGCGGCAAAAGAGGCAGGAGTTAAAAGAGTCATCATTCCAAAAGATAATTGGCAACAAAGTTTTCAAGATTATCCAGGAATTAAAATTGTGAAAGTAGAAAATATTGAAGAAGTACTAGCAATTGCACTGGTAAACGAAACAGACAAATCGTATCTCGGAACTGCTGAAGTATATTCTGCTACACCAGCTACGATTCATTTTGATCCTATGAATTAGACAAAAACATCAAGATAGGATAAAATTTCAGCATGGAGGTGACGATCATGGCAACAAATCAAGAAAGAAATGTACTCCCATTATTGTCATTGCGAGGACTTTTGGTTTTTCCAGGCATGGTAATTCACTTAGATGTAGGGCGAGAGAAATCAGTGAAAGCCCTAGATCAAGCCATGATAAATGAAGATACATTGATTTTTTTAGCAACACAAGAAGAAGTTCAAATCGATGAGCCGAGTATCCACGACATCTATCGGGTCGGTACAGTGGCAAAAGTACGACAAATGTTAAAACTCCCGAATGGAACGATTCGTGTATTGGTTGAAGGGCTTTTTCGAGCAAAAATTATAGAGTATTTAAAAGAAGATACATATTTCGAAGTATTATTCACCAAATTAGAGGAAACTGACACTACAGGGATCGAAATTGAAGCTCTAATGCGCATGGTTTTAGAGCAATTTGACCAATATGGAAAAGTATCGAAAAAGATCACTCCAGAAACCTTAGCAGCGGTGAGTGATATTGATGATGCAGGAAAGTTAGCGGATGTCATTGCATCCCATCTACCTTTAAAAATCAAAGACAAACAAGAGATCTTAGAGATCACCTCGGTAAAAGAACGGTTAGAGAAAATATTAAATATCTTAAACAATGAAAGAGAAGTTCTAGAATTAGAGAAAAAAATTAACCAACGTGTCAAAAAACAAATGGAAAAGACACAAAAAGAATATTATTTGCGTGAACAAATGAAAGCCATTCAAAAAGAATTAGGAGACAAAGAAGGTCGTCAAGCAGAAGTTGATGAACTGCGAGAAAAACTTAAGAAATTAGAGGCTCCTGATTATGTCAAAGAGAAGATAGAAAAAGAGATCGATCGATTGGAAAAGATTCCAACCACTTCTGCGGAGGGTGGAGTGATTCGTACCTATGTCGACTGGCTACTAGATTTGCCGTGGACAGAAAGTACAGAAGATGATTTAGATATTAAACATGCAGAAGAGGTTTTAAATGAAGATCATTATGGGTTAGAAAAGGCAAAGGAACGAGTTCTTGAGTATCTTGCTGTACAAAAGTTAGTGAAAAAATTAAAAGGGCCGATCCTTTGTTTAGTTGGTCCTCCAGGTGTAGGAAAAACCTCTTTAGCAAAATCGATTGCCCGGGCACTCGGAAGAAAATTCGTGCGCATTTCTTTAGGAGGAGTTCGAGACGAATCGGAAATACGAGGTCACCGTAGGACTTATGTAGGAGCTATGCCAGGACGGATTATTCAAGGAATGAAAACCGCAGGTACCGTGAATCCAGTGTTTATTCTAGATGAAATTGATAAGATGGCTTCTGATTTTCGCGGCGACCCAGCATCGGCACTTTTAGAAGTTCTTGACCCTGAACAAAATTATTCCTTTAGTGATCATTATATCGAAATACCCTATGACCTATCGAAAGTCATGTTCATCACTACAGCGAATTCGATTCACACCATTCCTAGACCTCTTTTGGACCGAATGGAAGTATTACAGATTTCAGGCTATACCGAATTGGAAAAGTTGCATATTGCCAAAAACTACCTTTTACCTAAGCAGATGAAAGAACATGGTTTGGCAAAAGATAAGATACAGGTTCAGGATGAAGCCATTATGGACATTATCCGTCGTTATACGAGAGAAGCAGGTGTACGAAATCTCGAAAGAACCTTGGCTACCATCTGTCGAAAAGCAGCCAAAATGATAGTTTCTTTAGAAAAGAAAAAAGTGATTGTCACTGCAAAGAACCTAAATCAATTCTTAGGAAAACCGGTATATCGTTATGGAATGGCCGAGACAGAAGATCAGGTTGGGGCTGTCACGGGATTGGCATGGACCCCGGTGGGTGGAGATACGCTAACAATTGAAGTCTCAATTTTCCCAGGTAAAGGGAAACTTACCTTGACAGGACAACTTGGCGATGTGATGCGTGAATCGGCTCAGGCTGCATTTAGCTATATTCGTTCGAAAGCCAAAGAATTGAATATTGACCCAGAATTTACGGAGAAAAACGATATCCATATTCATGTACCCGAAGGCGCAATTCCTAAGGATGGACCCTCAGCTGGAATCACGATGGCAACTGCACTCGTTTCAGCATTAACAGGAATACCGGTTTCAAAAAATATTGCAATGACTGGAGAGATTACATTACGAGGAAGAGTTCTACCGATTGGAGGATTAAAAGAAAAATCCTTAGCAGCCCATCGAGCAGGCATTAAAATTGTTATTATTCCAAAAGAGAATGAAAAAGATTTAGAGGATATCCCCGAAAGTATTAAAGAGGACATTGAATTTATACCCGTTGAACATTTGGATCAGGTCTTAGAAAAGGCACTGGTGAGAGAATGAAAATCGTCGATGCAGAAATGGTAATTAGTGCGGTAAAACCAGAACAGTATCCAAAAGATACACTACCAGAAATTGCTTTGGCAGGGCGTTCCAATGTTGGAAAGTCTTCATTAATTAACAAAATGTTGCAACGAAGATCCTTAGCACGTACCAGCTCCAAACCTGGAAAAACGCAAACGATTAATTTCTATCGGATTAACAAAAATTTTTATTTTGTTGATTTACCCGGCTATGGGTTTGCACAGGTGTCAAAAACGGTTCGTGAACAATGGGGAAAAATGATCGAGAAGTACCTAACCAGTCGGGAGAATTTAAAGGTCGTTTTATTAATTATCGATTTACGTCATCCTCCCACCAAAGACGATCAGATGATGTATGATTGGCTAAAACATTATGATATTCCTGTTATAGTAATCGGAACCAAAGCTGACAAAATCCCCCGAGGAAAATGGGAAAACCATAAGAAAATCGCAAAAGAGACCTTGCAATTGGACTCAAATGATACCTTTATTCTTTTTTCTTCAGAGACAGGAATGGGTCGGGATCAATTGTGGGATGAACTAAAAAAGGTCGTGTCATGAGACGCGACCTTTTCGCTTTATCAATTGAAAGAAGGATTGGAATAGATCTTTGGGCAATTCGACCATAATCATACCGATAAAAATCAGTAAACCTCCTATGATGGTCCAATGGTTCATCACCTCATCGTGAACGATGTAGGAGGTAATGGCAGCAAATACAGGTTCCATTGCAAAAATAATTGCTACTCTTGTAGGTGTGGTATAACTTTGAAACGTTGTTTGGGCAACATATGCGAATACTGTTGCAAAAAGTGAAGTAATCAATATTGCAATCAAAACATCCTTTTGAATGAAATTGTGAAAACTTAGTTGCTCGAAATCATCAAAAAAGAACATCATGATTCCATTTAATAATGCAACCGTCGTAATTTGGATCCAAGCAAGGGGAAGGGTTTCATATTGGGGAGCAAATCTCCCCATAAATACGATATGTAAAGCAAAAAAGATCGCACAAAGGAACACAAGTGTATCCCCCCATGCAAAACGTCCTCCCTCAATCATCGTCATCAAATAAAGGCCAATGGTAGCTAACGATACTCCTAGAATCGTTGGCCATTTTGGCAAAATTTTTAGCAAGAAAATAGAAAATAAAGGAACCAAAACCACAGATAATCCTGTAATAAACCCTGCTTTTGCTGCAGTTGTATAGACTAATCCAATGGTTTGGAAGGCATATCCGCCAAAAAGGAAGATTCCAAGAATAATCCCTGAACGCCATCCTTTCTTACCAAGATCAACGACTCCTTTTCGATTTTTCATCAGGATATAAAGAAGTAAAAGAATCGATGCGATAGAGAAACGAATCCCGTTAAACGTATATGGGGGTAAAATCGCAATCGCATTTTGAACAACAACAAAGGTGGTCCCCCAAATTAGAGCCACCGATAATAAGATCAAATCAGCAATCATTCTCTTTTTCACTGCAAATCCTCCACTCTTCAATTCGCTAAATAGGAAACAAGGCCATATTCTTGGGTCATATTGATTTGTTTTAATAGATCATAATGCTGATTATATACACTTGTGAAGGCTTCAACAACTAGGGAGTCGAATTGTTTTCCACTTTCTTCTTCAATTATATGAAAAGCTTGTTCCATACTCATGCCTCGGCGATAGGGACGATTGGAAATCATTGCATCAAATGCATCTGCCACACTAATAATTCGAGCTTCAATTGGGATTTCTTCGCCTTTAAGCATTGCAGGGTACCCATTTCCATCAAAACGTTCATGATGGTGAAGGATTGCATTTTTTACCCGATCAAATTGGTCAATTCTTTCGAGAACTTGCGCACCGATCACAGGGTGTTGTTTGATACACTTATATTCATTCGGATTTAATTTACCCGGTTTATTTAAAATGTCTAATGAAATCCCGATTTTGCCGATATCATGAAGAATCGCTGCTGTTTCAATATCCCGGATCTGATCTTTCGGTAATCCGAGCTTACTTGCGATTAAAGAAGAATATTCATAGACGCGATAGGAATGTCCAGCAGTATAAGGATCATTTAATTCTAGCAATTCAACAGTCGTTCGGATAAGGTCAAGCCTTCGTTGATAGAGGCGATCTTCTCTTAATTTTAATGCGTGCAGCATCTGATTAAAATGTTCACTTAGATCACTGAGTTCCCCTTTATTCTTAATTTCAATCCTTTCATTGAATGAAGAAAGAGAATCACCCAAGACTTCTTCGGTTATTCTTCTCGTCATTTTTGCAAATTGCTCTAACGGATCTAAGATTTTTTTGCGAAATACATAACCGAGTAGTAACACACTACCAATCGAGAAGATCACCCAGATGATGAATTGAAGTTGTAATTGATAGACAGGTTTTAAAAACCGCTCTTCAGGTACAAATGCGGCAATCGTATAAGGGTAATCTTTTAAAGTAGAATAGGTTACATAATGTTTTTCATCATTTAATGTGATCTCTTGAATTTGTAATGGAGAAGAATCATTTACTAAGTTTTTAAAGAAAGTTGGATGGGGATTTAAATCTCTTTGGTCCGATACTATGATATTTTGATTTCCATCTAATAGAAAATAGGAATAGTCAGAATACCCTTTTTTTAGAATGTTCTCTTTTACTTTATCAAAACTTAATTCAACGCCGATCATTCCAGCAAATCGACCATCCGAAAGAAGTAAGGGTTCTGCGATACAAGAAGTTGGTTTCTTCGTAAGCAATGAAGTGGTTTGTCCAGTGAAAAGTTTCTCTTTACTTTTTTTTACTTCTAGAAAACAAGGTTTATTTTTAAACGTTAGGGAAGCAGCTTCTTTTGCTTCTGGATAGAGGGTAATGATTTGCCCCCTTTGATCGATCAGATAAATCGTTTTAACCACATTGTCCATCTGATCATAAAAATTTTTTAATAACGCTCTTTTCTCATTGAGAGAGGATGAAACGATTGCTGAGTTTCGCGAAAATATATCTAAGCTTGATTCAACAGAAGATAGGTATTGACTCATTTCCATTGATAGATTATCAATGTTTTTTATAAAGTATTCTTTTTCTTTTTGCATCGAAGATTGATAGACGAGATAAATCGCTACTGATGCAAAAATAAGAAAAGGAATGAGAATATAAATGGAAATATAAAGGAGCAGTTGGTTCCGCAGTCGCATTAAAAAATCTCCCTTTTTTAAAAGTAATTCTAGTTTGAATATAGCAGATTTTGTCGAAAACACCTATCTTTTTTTTGGACTTCCATTAAAAGTTCATATTTTTATCAGGAATTTGTCTGATTGCTATCCTAGATTATAATAATTCTAGTTTAATTGGATATAATCCTGCCTTCTTATAGAAAAATTTTACTTTACAAAAAATGAAGGCCACCAGATGGTAGCCTTATGTAGAAGTAACAATAGTAAACTATTCATGGATCGATAGGATTTTCTTTTCAATATAAGCAACGATTTGGTACATGAGTGTCGCTGCAATACTAATAATTAACAGACTCATCATGACTAATGCAAGATTAAACACTTGAAATCCATAAATGATCAAATAACCTAATCCTGCTTTGGAAACAAGAAATTCACCAACGATCACACCAACCCAAGATAAGCCAACATTAACCTTTAACGTAGAAACGATCGTAGGAAACGATGCAGGCAATATAATTTTGAAAAAAATTTGATATTTTTTCGCACCAAATGTTTGCGCCAGTTTTAAGTAATTAGGGTCTACTTCTTTAAAACTTGTATATACGACAATCGTAGTAATGATAATCGATATCGCTAATGCCATTGCAATAATCGATACGTATCCAGCCCCAAAAGAAACAATAAAAATAGGACCAAGAGCGACTTTTGGCATTCCATTTAAAACTACCAAATAAGGATCCAAGACTTTAGCCATAAAAGGGGAGATCCATATCAAGGTGGCTATGAGTGTCCCAAGAACGGTGCCTAAAATAAAACCAATAACTGTTTCAAGCAATGTCACATAAATATGATGTTGTAGTTCTCCAGTAGCAAGCATTTGCAGGAAAAGACTCCAAATTTTGCTCGGACGACTAAATATGAATTCATCGAGAAGGCCAAAACGAACAGATACTTCCCATATTCCGATTAAAAAAATTAATAAAATGATTTGTGTAATTTTTACATAGATTTGATTCTTGCGAATTTGGATAAGATATTGTGCATGATCTTCTGACTTGGCACCCTGGCTTAAAAAGCGTTTAATCATGGTCATCCATCTCCTCCCAAATCATCTCAAAATAGGTTTGAAATTCGGGTTTTTCTCTCGTTAAGAATGGCGTTGTATTTCTTAGGGACTCTGGGATTTCAATGATTTTTTTGATATAGCCGGGGTTTTTCCCAAGAATAATCACTCGATCAGACATGGCAATCGCTTCACCAAGGTCATGAGTAACCAAAATCGCAGTTTTTTGATGCTTTTTAATGGTTTTTGCAACAAGGTCTTCTAATTTTAGTTTCGTTTGATAGTCAAGGGCAGAAAAAGGTTCATCAAGCAAAAGAATATCTGGATTGGTTGCTAGTGTTCTTACTAGTGCAACACGCTGTCTCATTCCTCCTGAAAGTTGATTCGGATAGGTTTTTGCATATTCAGATAATCCCATTTCATCTAATAGATATAGAGCATTTTTTTTGGTAATTGCATTTAAACGTCCTTGAATTTCAAGACCTAAAAAGATATTGTCTTCAATCGTTCTCCATTTTAATAGGTAATCTTGTTGTAGCATATAGCCGATTTTTCGCGAAGGACCTTCTACAATTTGTTCATCGATCATAATTTTTCCTTCAGACGGAGGGAATAATCCTGCGATCATGGATAAAATCGTACTTTTCCCACATCCGCTTGGTCCAACTAAGCTGACAAACTCACCTTTATTTACCGTAAAAGTGATATCTTTTACTGCGATGATTTCTTCTGATTTTGTATGGTAGTTTTTGCTAACCTTATCTAATGTAATGGAGATGTTATTCATCCTCATCACTCCCTCGTATTATCCTATTCACTAGGCAGGAGTTGGGTTCATGAGGAAATGTAATCATTAGGAAGGATTTTCTTGAATATAGTGGAAATGCTTATAATAGCGGATCAAATCATAATTGCTAAAATATCTTTAGAAACTTTTTGCAAAGGAGAAATAGACCATGGAGATGAGATGGAATTTAGATGCGTTATATTCATCCATAGATTCCGAAAAATTAAAAAGAGATTTTGAAGCTACGGTTCAGGAAATTGAGAACATAAAGAAATGGGCCGAGATTGAGTTGGATTCTTTAGAGAATGCCGTGAAAAAGATAGAAGACTATCTACAAATGCAAATATCTTTTTTAAACCAATACAGTCGCCTCTACCATTTCGCTGAGTTAACCTTAAGTGTAGAAGCAAAAAATGAAAAGGCTTTAAAAACTCTGGAACAATTAGAAGAATTAGGGACAGAATTAAAGGAACCTAATGTCAAATTCCAAAAGTGGCTTTCCCAAATCCCTAACTTAGAAAAATTGATCTCAACCTCACCAACCCTTGAGGAACATCGTTTTTATCTCCAAGAGTTAGTGGAGAAAAGCCGCTATCTTCTAAGTGATAAAGAAGAAGTGGTTCTTGCAAAAATGAAAAATACGGGATCTAGTGCTTGGTCGAAATTGCAGGAATTATTAACTTCTACTTTACTCGTTGACATTACGATTGATGGTGAAGACAAACAACTCCCTTTGCCTGTTGTCAGAAATATGGCTTATGATGCGAACCCTACCGTTCGAAAAACAGCTTATGAAACAGAACTTAAAGCTTATAGAAAGATTGAAGAATCTTCAGCGGCAAGTCTTAACGGAATTAAAGGTGAAGTGATTACTGAAAGTAAAATGAGAGGTTATACATCACCATTAGAAAAAACCTTAATCGATTCTAGAATGGATCAGAAAATTTTAGACGCAATGCTTACCGCCATTCGCGAAAGTCTACCATCTTTCCATCGATTCTATCGCAAAAAAGCCGAAATATTAGGGCATCAAAATGGTCTACCCTTTTACGACTTATTTGCACCAATCGGTAAAGTTGACAAAAAGTATACCTATGAAGAGGCAAGGGATTTCATCGTGACTCATTTCCGCCAATTTAGTGACCGTCTAGCCGATTTTGCCGAGCATGCGTTTACACATCAGTGGATTGATGCAGAACCGAGAGAAGGAAAACGCGGTGGAGCTTTTTGTTCCAATTTACATGAAATTAAAGAAAGCCGTATCTTATCGAACTTTACAGGTAGTTTTAGCGATGTCACCACTTTAGCCCATGAATTGGGTCATGCTTATCACGGGGCTTGTCTAGCAGAAGAATCGATTTTAAATAGCGATTATCCCATGCCCCTTGCAGAGACAGCATCCATCTTTTGTGAGACGATCGTTAAGAATGCAGCTTTACAACAGGCTGAAGAAGAGGAAGCCTTATTCATTTTAGAAAACGATATTTCCGATGCGGGTCAGGTCATCGTCGATATCTATAGCCGTTTTCTCTTTGAAAGTGAAGTCTTTAAACGAAGGGAAGAAGGCTCATTATCGGTGGATGAACTAAAAGAAGTGATGCTCAATGCGCAAAAAGAAGCATATGGCAATGGGTTAGATCATCAATACTTACATCCATACATGTGGGTATGTAAGCCTCACTATTATTTTGCCGATTATAATTTTTATAACTTTCCCTATGCCTTTGGCTTATTATTTGCTAAAGGGTTATATGCAGAGTATCTAAAACGGGGAAAAGAATTTGTCAAAGAGTACGATCAACTTCTGTCGGTGACAGGAAAAATGAAGATTGCTGATGTCACCAAAACCATGGGGATTGATGTGACACAGGTTGATTTTTGGCGTAATTCACTCAAATTGATTGAGCAAGATATTGAGACGTTTGTGAATTTAACATAAAGGTGGTTTGTGAGTTACAAAAGCGACGACTTTGCGGAGTACCTTTTTCACCGATTACTTTAATTAGAAAAAGGTACGGAGAACGGAGACGCGTTGCAATCACAAACCACATAATGAGAAAAACGGAGCGGAATGCTCCGTTTTTCTAAGAAATATGATTTTTTCTTATCTCATTGCTTTTCTTGCAAAATCAGTATTTACGATTTTTTCATAAGGGGCTTTCGACTTCAATTCGCCGGCATTTTCCATTACTCTTTCAAGGTTATGGTATTCAGCCTCATCAATAATTGGATCAGTTGCCCATGAACCTTGAGAACGATAACGATCAAGGACTCGCAACATAATTTTGCGATCCAAGTCTTGGAATTGGGGTTGGATTACGTCTGCGATTTCCTCAATCGTGTGATTTTCGACCCATTGTTGTGCTTTATATATGGCATTGGTGAATTTTTGTACTTTCTCGGGACTTTGGTTAATCATGCTTTGGCGAGTAATAAATACGGTATAAGGCAATTTTCCACTATCTTTTCCAAAAGAAGCGACCACATAGCCTTTTCCTTCTGCTTCAATTTTGGAAGCAACCGGCTCGAATAATTGGACAAAGTCACCGGTACCAGAGACAAATGCTGTACCTAAGTTAGCAAAGTCCACATTTTGAATAATAGTGTTATCCACTTTTGGGCGAATTCCCTGTTTCACTTGCACATACTCACTAACCATTTCCGGCATTCCGCCTTTTCTTTGACCAAGGAGGACTTTTCCTTTTAACATATCCCATTTAAAGAAATCAATGGGTTTTCTTGACACGAGGAACGATCCATCTGTTTGCGTTAATTGAGCAAAGTTAATGGCAGGGTCTTTCGGATTTTGGCTATATACATAGATGGTCGTTTCCGTTCCGACCAAAATGATGTCTGCACTGCCACTGACAAGTGCTGTCATTGTTTTATCCCCACCATTGGCATTAAATAGTTCGACTTCTAATCCTTGTTCTTTAAAGAATCCTTTCTCAATTGCTACATATAATGGGGTATAGAAGATGGAATGAGTCACTTCTGCTAAACGAATTTTCTCTTGAGTTTTGGGTGTGGCTGAATCAGAGCATCCTGCGAAAAAGGTAAATGTTGTAAAGATTAGAATGATGAAACTTATCTTTAAAGCTTTTGTCAAGATCAAACACCTCCGCATTTGCCTATTTCTATCACCAATATCATATGAAAGAGTATCAGAATCGGTTCAAAAAAATGTGTGGAAATGAACTTTCAATGTTATAATGAAGTTAAATTGAAATGGATACGTATTTAAACTGGAACTATGGGTGGGAATAAGAAATGTATGTGATGGTCGTTGGGTTAAATTATCGAACAACCCCTATAGAGATTCGCGAAAAATTTACCTTTCAAGAACAAGAACTACCAGATGCATTAACACGACTAAAGCAAATGAAAAGTATCTTAGAAGCCGTGATCATCAGCACCTGTAATCGAACGGAAATTTATGCTGTGGTTGATCAGTTGCATACCGGAGAACATTTTATTAAGAGATTTTTTTCTGAATGGTTTCATCTTCCAAAAGAGGAATTCGCTCATCACTTATATGTGAAGCAAGATAGGGAAGCAACTGAACATCTTTTTCATGTGATTGCAGGCTTAGATTCGATGATCGTCGGGGAAACTCAGATTTTAGGGCAGGTTCGGGAAGCATTTTTTATAGCACAAACATATAAGACAACAGGCACTTTATTTAATCGTTTATTTAAACAGGCAATTACGTTTGGAAAAAGAGTTCATACTGAAACGGGAATTGGCCAAAATGCTGTATCGATCAGTTATGCTGCGGTTGAATTAACAAAGAAGGTATTTGAACACTTTGAAGATAAATCAGTATTGATTATTGGGGCAGGGGAAATGAGTGAATTAACCGCTATTCACCTTCATTCCCAAGGTGTTCAAAACGTGATGGTTGCCAATCGAACGATAGAGAAGGCAGAAGAACTAGCTTTGACCTTTCGTGGAAAAGCTTATTCGATGGAAGATTTATCCCACGCTTTATTAAAAGCAGATATTGTGATCAGTTCGACAGGAGCTGATTCATTGATTCTATCACGTGCACAAGTTGCTGACGTAATGAAAAAAAGAGGAAACAGACCGCTATTTATGATTGATATTGCTGTTCCACGGGATCTCGATCCAGCTATTCAGGATTGTGAGAATGTATATTTATTTAATATTGATGACCTACAAGAAATTGTAGATGGGAACATTCGTGAAAGACAACGGATTGCTGGTGAGGTTCAAGTGAAAATTACTGTTGAAGTTGATCAATTCTACCAATGGGTGAATACGCTTGGTGTTATTCCATTAATTTCCAAATTGCGGGAGAAGAGTGAGAAAATCCAAGAAGAAACAATGAAATCCCTTGAGAATAAACTTTCTCATCTATCTGAGCGGGATTTAACCATTATTCGCAAACATACCAAAAGTATTGTGAATCAGATGTTAAAAGAGCCAATTCTCAATTTGAAAGAAAATGCAATCAAACCTGACGCAGAATTAATGATGGAGTATTTCAGGAAGATTTTTGGGATCGAAGAGGGAGAACTAAGGGAATCAGTACAATACGAGCATAGAAAAAATAAAGAGATTTACCAATCCGAGCGAAGATTTGAACTGAAAACATCTTTATTTAAGTAGGTTTTGTGATAAATATGAATGGATGGATTCTTTTTCTTTTGCTTATCTATTCATCTAGTTTTGGAATACGAATGACGAATCAGTTCATTACATCATTCAAGCTGAAAAAATGGGCTAAAATAAGTCTGCTCTTTGGAGGCTTGCTTCATCTATTGATTTTTCTCATCAATTTCATAGAAAAAGGTTATTTTCCTTTATTAACCATCTTTGAAGTTCTTTATTTTTATTCTTTCATTATGATTATTCTTGCTATCTTCATTCAGCAATTTTTTCAAGTGGATGTTTTTGAGATTCTAATTCTATTCGTTTTATTTATCGGGTTGATCTTATTGCTACTTGCAGAATCAGTCGGGGAAACTTCACCTACGATTGATGAACACTTTTTATCTCGATTTTTATTTTTGCATATTGGTTTAACGTTAACTAGCTATGGAGTTTTTTCACTCTCAGCTTTATTTTCAATCTTCTTTCTCATGTATGATCGATTGTTGAAACAGAAGAAATGGAATTTGTTAACGAAAAAGATGCCAAGTCTGCAGCGATTAGAGAAGAATATATTTTTAGCCAATCTCTTTGGTACTTTATTATTGTTTATGGGATTGTTGTTTGGTTCGATCTGGGCCACTTCTTTTTTTCACTTGAAATTTTTCTACGATCTTAAAGTGATAATCTCGATCATCGTATTCATCATGTATCTTGTATTTTTAATACAAAGGCAAAAGGGAAATTGGATCAGTAAACAATTATCCCAGTGGAATTTACTCAGTTTTGTGATGGTATTAATTAACTTTTTAATTTCCTACTATTTCGAATCTTTTCACCATTGGTTGTAGGAGGAACTAATGAAAGCGTATTACTCGATGTTTGTTCAGATGAAAAACCGTCCCTGTATTGTCATTGGTGGAGGAAAGGTTGCTGAAAGGAAAATTGGACGATTGCTTCAAGTTGGAGCCCATTTGACGGTGATCAGCCCCTCCATTACAGAACAAATCCGACAATGGGTAGACCAACAACAAATCATTTGGAAAGAAAGGGAATATAAAAGAGGAGATTTAGAAGGGTATTTCTTGGTCATTATCGCGACGGATCAAGCAGAAATGAATCAACTGATTTATCAGGAAGTCAATCATCAGTACCAATTGGTGAACGTTGTGGATGCTCCTGATTTATGTACGTTTATCGTTCCATCAACTGTAACAAGAGGATATTTACAGATCTCAATCTCAACAAACGGAGCTAGTCCAGGTTTAGCAAAAAAAATCCGTCAAGAAATTGAGGACACATTTGGAGAAGAATATGAAACCTATACTCTTTTTTTAGCCGAAATGAGAGAGTGGATTTTACAACAAAATTTAAATGCTAGAACTCGGCAATACTATTTTGCGAAAATGTTAGAAGATGAGATATTGACCCGGATAAAAAAGGGTGGAAAAGAGCGGGTAATGGATGAAATCAAGCAAGAGATTATTCAGAAAAGGAATGTTTGAAAATGAAAAAAATCATCGTTGGTTCAAGGAGAAGCCAATTGGCACTCGTTCAAACCGAATGGGTGATCCAGCAATTGAAAACCTTTTATCCCGATGTTCAATTTGAGATTAAAGAGATTGTTACAAAAGGAGATAAAATTCTTGATGTCACCCTCTCAAAAGTGGGGGGAAAAGGCTTATTTGTCAAAGAAATCGAACAAGCGTTATTGGATAGTGAAATCGATTTTGCAGTACATAGTATGAAAGATATGCCAGCACAGATGCCAAAGGGGTTGACATTGGCAGCAGTTCCGAAGCGTGAAGATCCAAGAGATTGTCTCATTTCGCGGCATAATTACACTATTGACACCTTACCAAAGGGGGCTAAAGTAGGAACCAGTAGTTTGCGACGAGCGGCTCAGATTCTTGCTTATCGGAATGACCTTAAGATCGAATCGATTCGGGGAAATATCAATACGAGACTTATCAAACTAGAGTCAGAAGGATTAGATGCCATCATTTTAGCAGCAGCTGGCCTTCATCGGATGGGGTGGAATGAGCGAATCACACAGTATCTTGATCCGATGATTTCGATCCCTGCAGTCGGTCAGGGTGCATTAGGGATTCAAGCAAGAGAAGATGACGGCAACATTCTGCAAATGTTAGCGAAAATTGACCATCCGTCAACGAGAACTCTGGTATCTGCGGAAAGAGCGTTTCTTCATCGGTTACAAGGCGGGTGTCAGATTCCAATAGGAGCATATGCAAAATGGAAGGATGACAAGATTTACCTAGTTGGTCTAGTTGCTTCAGTAGATGGAGAAACGGTGTTGAAATATCAAGATAACGGAACAAAGGACGAGGCGATCGCTTTAGGAATAAGAGTGGCAGAGCATTTATTAGAAATGGGAGCTGATCAAATTTTAGCTCAAGTGAAAGGAGAATGAAATGAATGAGGACTGGAAAAGTGTTTTTAGTTGGGGCTGGTCCTGGTGATCCTAAGTTGATTACGCTTCGGGGAATAGAAGCAATTGAACAAGCAGATGTGATCGTTTACGACCGTCTTGCCCATCCCTCCCTGTTAAAATACGTCAAAAAAGGTGCGGAAAAAATTTATGTAGGGAAGCGACCGGATCACCATACATTGCAGCAGGAAGAAATCAATCAATTATTAGTGGACAAAGCGCTTGCGGGTCATATTGTGACTCGTCTAAAAGGTGGAGATCCTACTATTTTTGGACGTGTAGGGGAAGAAGCTGAAAGCTTAGCTGAACATGATATCCCATTTGAAATCGTCCCAGGGATTACTTCAGCAATTGCCGTTCCTGCTTATGCCGGTATTCCTGTCACACATCGTCATTTCACTTCATCTCTTGCCATTGTTACAGGTCATGAAGATCCGACTAAGAACGAATCCAATATTGATTGGGCGAAACTATCTACCGCAACAGGTACGTTAATCTTCTTGATGGGAGTTGCCAATCTCCCGCTTATTCAAAAGAAACTGATTGAACATGGAAGAGATGAAAATACACCTATTGCCTTGATTCGTTATGGAACACGTGTTGAACAGAAAACCGTTGTTGGTACGTTAAAAGATATCGTTCAAAGAGTAGAAGAAGCAAAATTAACTTCTCCTGCGATCATCATTATTGGCGAAGTCGTTACACTGCGAGAAAAACTACAATGGTTTGAGAAAAAGCCTTTATTTGGCAAACGAATCCTTGTTACAAGGGCGAGAAGTCAGGCAAGTGAATTATCTTCATTGATTCAAGAATTGGGAGGGGAACCTGTAGAATTCCCTGTGATTAAAATCGTCCCACCAAAAGATTCTTCAGGATATAACCAAGCGATTCAACAGTTAGAACAATTTGATTGGGTGATTTTTACCAGTGTTAATGGTGTTCAATCCTTTTTTGATAAGCTAAAAGAGATGAGAGTGGATATTCGGAAAATGACAAAGGCTCGGATTGCAGCCATTGGCCCCAAAACCGCTCAACTATTAGAAGAAAAAGGCCTTATTGTCGATGTACTTCCCCAAGAATTCCGAGCGGAGGGGTTGCTTGATTCGATCAAAGACCAATTACAGCCAGCTCAAAAAGTTTTACTACCTCGAGCAGACATTGCAAGAAAGATTCTACCTGAACAATTAAGAGAAAAAGGCTTAGAAGTAGTAGAAATCGATGCTTATGAGACGGTGATCGATGCGGAAAATAAAGATGAGATTCTGGAACTATTAAAAGAGAAGAAGATCGATATCATTACATTTACCAGTTCATCAACGGTTCGCAACTTTGTAGAAGCCTTTAAGGAGGAGCCACTACAAGAGTTGCTTGAGGGTGTTACTTTAGCGAGTATTGGACCTATTACGACTGATACAGCTACATCTCTTGGCTTGAATGTAACGGTTACGGCCGATGAATATACCATACCAGGACTGGTAAAAGCAATTTCTGAATGAGTACTCTATCAAAGGGGTTCGTGATTTGCAAAAGCGACGACTTTACGGAGTGCACGGAGAACACAGACGCGTTGCAATAACATTTCTCATGAAAGGAGTAGCAATATGGAACTACAATTTAAACGACATCGTCGATTACGCCAAAATGCAGCAATTCGTAACTTAGTACGTGAAACCCAACTTCATCCTTATGATTTCATCTATCCTATATTTGTTACTTATGGAGAAAAAGTTCGAAATGAAGTACCCTCTATGCCTGGGGTATTCCAACTATCCTTAGATGAACTAGAAAAAGAAATCAAAGAAGTCGTTGATCTCAATATTCAAGCTGTGATTCTTTTTGGAATTCCTGAAAGCAAAGATGAAGTAGGAAGCGGAGCTTATGATGATCATGGTATCGTCCAAGAAGCGATTCGTCTCATCAAGAAGTTGGCTCCAGAACTAATTGTAATTGCGGATACCTGTCTTTGTGAATTTACCGATCATGGACATTGTGGTCTGGTTCATGAGGGCAAGATTCTAAACGATCCATCACTTGACCTGTTGGCAAGAACGGCAGTTTCTCAAGCGAGAGCAGGAGCGGATATCATTGCCCCTTCGAACATGATGGATGGATTTGTGGCAGCAATTCGCTATGGTCTTGATCAAGCGGGATTTACTGACGTACCGATTATGTCCTATGCCGTCAAATATGCATCTGCTTTCTACGGTCCATTTCGAGATGCGGCCCATTCCACCCCACAATTTGGTGACCGCAAAACCTATCAAATGGATCCTGCAAATGCTAGAGAAGCGCTTCGTGAGGCTGAATCCGATGTTGCTGAAGGTGCAGATTTATTAATCGTAAAACCTGCAATGGCTTATATGGATATTATTCAGCGAGTAAGAGAGCAATTTAACCTTCCAGTGGTTGCCTATAATGTAAGCGGCGAATATGCCATGATCAAAGCTGCAGCGCAAAACGGTTGGATTGATGAACAAAAGATTGTCCTAGAAATGTTAACAGGAATGAAACGAGCAGGAGCGGATATGATTATTACCTACTTCGCCAAGGATGTGGCCAAGTGGTTACAAGGGAGGAATTAACATGAGTGTGCAACCAATTGATACCATCAACCAAGAATTATTGAATCTCATCCAAAAAGATTTCCCTTTAGTAGAACAACCTTTCCTTGCAATGGGAGAGAAATTAGGAATTTCTGAAAAAGAAGTGATCGAACGTTTACTAGCATTAAAAGGAACAGTGATTCGGCAAATTTCTGCCATCTTTGATACAAGGAGTCTTGGCTATCAATCTAGTCTTGTGGCTGCGAAAGTAACCCAAGAACGATTAGATCAAGCTGCGCAAATCATCAATCAACACCCAGGAGTTTCTCATAATTATAAACGGAATCATGAATTTAATCTTTGGTTTACCATTGCAATTCCTCCAAATAGCAAATTAGGTTTGGAAAAGACGATAGAGATACTTGGTCAGATGGCTGAAGTAGAATCCATTCGGGTCTTACCAACCTTAAAACTATTTAAAATCGGCGTTCAGCTAGATATGACAGGGAAAGAAACAAAAAGCAAAACCGAAGCACCAATTTATAGTGAGAAAAAAAGAAAAGAAATCCAACCATTAACCGAGAAAGAGATTCAAATGATTCGTGTTTTACAAAAAGATTTAGAAATTATTCCTCGTCCTTTTGATTCATTAGCTGAAGAAGCAGGAGTTACGGTACAAGAGTTACTGGATCAAGCGAAGGTTTTTAAAGAAAAAGGGCAAATGCGACGGTTTGCTGCCGTCTTACACCATCGAAAAGCAGGATTTACCGCGAATGGTATGGGCGTATGGAACGTTCCTGAAGAAATTCAAGAAGAAATAGGGTATAAAATGGCTGCTTACCAAGCAGTAAGCCATTGTTATCTTCGTCCAACTTATCCAGATTGGCCATATAACATCTTTACGATGGTTCATGGACGAAGTGAACAAGAAGTGGAAGAAATTCTTGAGATGATGGCAAAAGAAACAGGAATTACAGAGCGTGCGGTTCTATATTCGACAAAGGAATACAAAAAGACAAGAGTGCAATATTTTACAAAAGAAATGGAAGAATGGGAAGAAAATGTTATTCGTCAATATCAGATAAAGGAGTAAGAATGATGGAACGATATCGAAATTCAATCGAACAATATGCAATTGCCAAAGAGTTAATGCCTGGCGGTGTGAATAGTCCAGTTCGTGCTTTTCGTTCTGTTTCACGCAATCCTGTTTATATGGATCATGGAAGAGGTTCAAAGGTCTACGATATCGATGGTAATGAATATATCGATTATGTGGCTTCATGGGGTCCCCTTATTGTTGGACATGCTCATCCTAAGGTCATTTCCTTTGTCCAAGAAGTCTTAGCAAAGGGAACAAGCTTTGGTACACCCACGGAATTGGAAACGGAAATGGCCAAGCTCATTATTGAATTAGTGCCTTCTGTTGAAATGGTTCGAATGGTCAATTCTGGTACAGAGGCAACGATGAGTGCAATTCGCCTAGCAAGAGGATATACAGGAAGAAGCAAGATCCTTAAATTTGAAGGAAGTTATCATGGACATAGTGATAGTTTATTAATTAAAGCAGGATCAGGAGTTGCGACGCTCGGACTACCAGATAGCCCTGGTGTTCCAGAAGGAACAGCCGCACAAACGATTACGGTCCCCTATAACGATTTAGAAGGAGTAAGAATTGCATTTGAAAAATTCGGACAAGACATTGCCGCGATTATCGTTGAACCCGTTGCTGGTAACATGGGAGTTGTTCCACCAAAACCAGGATTCTTACAAGGTCTTCGAAATATTACGGAACAATATGGTGCTTTATTAATTTTTGATGAGGTAATGACTGGCTTCCGTGTAGGACCAAATAGTGCTCAAGGATTATATGACGTTACTCCAGATTTAACGACATTAGGGAAGATCATTGGCGGCGGTCTACCAGTTGGAGCTTATGGTGGAAAACGTGAAATCATGGAACAAATTGCTCCTGTAGGTAAAATATACCAAGCAGGAACCTTATCAGGCAATCCTGTGGCGATGGCGGCAGGCATTGCAACGATTCAATTATTAAAAGAGCCAGGAGTTTATGAGGAATTAGAGCGCAAATCACGCTTATTAGCAGAAGGCATGGATAAAAATGCGAAAGAATTGGAGATCCCTCATCATATTAACCGTGTAGGAGCCATGATTGGTTTCTTCTTTACAGGAGAAGAAGTATACAACTATGAGACGGCAAAGACATCCAATCTTGAGTATTTCAAGCAATATCATGGCTATATGCTTGATCATGGCATTCATATTCCACCATCCCAATTTGAGGGAGTTTTTATGTCAACGGTTCATACGGATGAAGATATTGCTAAAACGTTAGAAATTCAATATGAGGCCTTTAAGGCGTTAAAAAGATAATCATCGTTCTTTTTACTGAAAGAACTTTTTTCAATTTACTTCCGTCCTTTAACAGGAATACAATTTCAAAAAGACATGTCTGCTTGACATGCCTTTTTGTTTGCAGTTATAGTTCTTATATTAAAAGATATTGGAGAGATGGAAGATAATGGCGAATTTAGTATCAACAATATTATCTTGGGTTATGGATTTAGGGTATTTTGGGATTATGCTAGGTTTAATGGTTGAGGTGATTCCTAGTGAGATCGTATTAGCCTATGGAGGCTATTTGGTTTCAAAAGGGGAGATCACCATCGTCGGATCTGTGATTGCTGGAACAATTGGCGGGGTTTTCTCTCAATTATTCTTGTATTGGTTAGGCTATTATGGCGGTCGTCCTGTGTTGGACAAATACGGGAAGTACTTATTGATAAAGAAACATCACCTTGATGTGGCCGAAAACTGGTTTAACAAATATGGTGTAGGTGTCATCTTTACGGCTCGCTTTATTCCTGTGGTTCGACACGCCATCTCGATTCCAGCAGGGATTGCGAAAATGTCGGTATGGAAGTTCATCATATATACCACATTGGCAATTATTCCCTGGTCGATCCTCTTTATTATGTTGGGGATTCAACTTGGGAATCGTTGGGATCAGATTGGAGACGTTGCTAGTAAGTATACCACACCGCTAGCCATCGCAGCAGTCGTTCTTATTCTTCTGTATTTTCTATTTAACATGAGGAAAAAAAGGTAAAAAAATAAACACCAAAAAAGTCCTTGATCTTATTGCTAGATCAAGGACTCCTTTGTATTATATAAGTCATTTTACGCAATAAAAAAAGCAAGAATGGAAAGGAGGATAGATGATATTAACATTGCAATTAAAGGTTTTAATGCTTTTGTGCGCAGGTCACGAAGACTAACGTTTAAGCCAAGACCCACCATTGCGGTTGTTAAGATAAAAGACGTAAAATTGGAAATGTCATTTAAAGTACTTTTTGAAATCGTAATATACTTCCCTAGAACATAGCTTCCAAATAAACTCATGAGAATAAAGCCAATTAAAAACCAAGGAAACTCAATTTTTGTAGTTCCAGAAACTGCGGCATTTTTTCGATTCATCCAATACATTAAAATAAAACTTAAGGGTACAAGTAATAGAACCCTACCTAGTTTTGCTAATAAAGCGATTGCTAAAGCATCTTGGCCTGCTGGTGCTCCAGCTAACGCTACATGAGCAATCTCGTGAAGACTAATTCCACTCCATATGCCATATTGAATGTTAGATAAAGGAAGAATAGGCCTTAGAATCGTATAAGTGATCGAAAAGACAGTTCCTACTAATGCAATAATACCTACAGAGATTGCTGTATCGTCATCTTTTGCCTTTAAGATTGGAGAGACTGCGGCAATGGCGGCTGCTCCACATACCCCTGTGCCGACACCTAGAAGTAAAGAGATAGAAGAATCAGCTTTCAGAAGCTTTCCTAACCATACAGTAACTAAAATAGCAAAAGTAATGACAAACAAATCGCGAACGATAAGTCCTAAACCTTGATGAATGACGACATCAATATTTAATTTTAATCCATATAAAATAATTGCGAACCGTAATAAACGTTTTGCTGAAAATTGGATGCCTGACCGAATTGCTTCTGGATAGCCGAAAAACTGACGATAGATTACTGCAATAATGATTGCACTAGCAAGCGGACCTATTCGACTAAATCCTGGTATCGTTGAGAGTGCAAATCCAAAAGCAGCGATTACAAAAGTAAAGGCAATACCTGCTAACCATAATCCTTTAGAATTAGAATTAACTAAAGGTTTTTTAACAATCTTTGCATTTTGATTTTCCATGATATCTCCTCTTTAATTTGAATTTTTACTTTTTAACGATTAATACAGGAATTGAAGATCGGTGCATCACACCTTGTGCTACGCTACCTAAAAATGCGCGATCAATGAATCCTCTCCCATGACTTCCAACAATAATGAGATCAACTTGCTCTTCTTCAGCAACATTGCAAATCGTTATACTTGCATGGCCTGTTCGATGCATAAATTGTATCCGGTCTTTCAAAGAAGAAAATAACCGATTCTTCACGTCGTTTTCAATTTGTCTTGTGATGGTTTCTTCATATCTGTCTACAACATTTGGTACGAGGTCATATGCGTAATTTTCTTTAACAGTAACGTATAGTACAATGGCTGTTGCTTTAGGCCAAGCCTCTAAAAATTCTTTTGTCATTTTCGCAGCATGTTCAGAATACTCAGAGCCATCTGTTGCAAAAAGAATCTTATTCATTATAATCAACCTCCATGATCAAATTTTGTAAGTTCATGTGAGAAGTATTCATTAAACATAAACTATAATCATTTGCTTCAATTCAGTAGTAAGTATAAAGCAAATCTTCACATAAATTAAATAAATCATTGTAATGATGATGATAAGTAAAAACTTATGTATGTGTGTTAGATATAAAATCGAAGTAAACAATGAACAGTTATTGTTATAATACGAGTAGTAGTTCTGTCTAGGGGAGGGTTTATCAATGAAACAATATTTAGAGGTGTTTGTAATGGTTGCTGAGAAAAAAAATTTTTCTAGAGCTGCAGAAGAACTCCATATGACCCAACCAGCAGTAAGTCAATATATTCGAGCATTAGAGGAATCAATGGGTACCCGATTATTAGAGCGGAGCAATAAATATGTTCGTTTAAATAAAGCAGGAGAAATTGTTTTTCATTATGCAAAAGAGATCCTAGGGCTTTACGTAAAAATGCAGAATTCAGTTGATGATTTAATCAATAAGGCGACTGGTTCCATTATAATTGGGGCTAGCTATACATTTGGGGAATATATTCTACCGCACATTATTGCGCAATTACAACAAAATTATCCAGAAATTACTCCTTCAATTCAGATACATAATACGAAAGAAATTATAGAACTTGTGTTGGATCATCAATTGGATGTTGGATTTATTGAAGGGAATTTAAAGAATGAGCACTTAACAAGTGAAGTGATCTTAGAAGATGAGATGTTTATCGTCGCTTCTCCAAAACATCCATTATTTAAAATGCAAAAAGAAATTTGTATTTCTGATTTAGATAAAGAAACTTGGATTTTAAGAGAAATTGGATCAGGAACCAGAGAAGCTACAGAAAATTTTTTTCGAATGCATAAATTGAATCCGAAAAGATTGAGAGAATTTGGTAGTACTCAACTTATAAAAGAATCTGTTGAGGCAGGTCTTGGAATCACTTTATTATCGCGATGGGCGATTGAAAAGGAGTTAACGAACCATTCGATTGAAATTATTAATGTAAAAGGATTACCATTTAAGCGCGATTTTTCAATGATTACAAATACTCCCTATCAAATAAAGGCGTTAAAGACGTTTATCGATACACTTCATCACTATCTTGCAAATCAACAAAATTTCTTAGAGAGATAAAACTTTGTTAAGAGAAAAATTCATGATGGTAAAGGTTCTATTTTAGACAATATTTTATTCGAGGAAACCTATGCCAAGGGGTGATCATGTTGGCGGAACAGCCATTATTCAAGCCAATCGGGTGACCGAACCATCACAAGTATTTGTGGACATTGAATATTTTATTATGAGATTCTTTCTGATGAGGAAATTGAACATGTAAAAAATATGTAGAAATTCAGTGCGATTGTAGTATGTTTTACATTACCATGAATGTGATGATATTATAGATGTAAAGAAATGAAGGAGGGAATTCTTTTGATTAGTGATAATTTATTACACGAATTAAATGAACAAGTGAAATTTGAATTTTACTCAGAAAATTTGTATTTAGCAATGGCAGCTTATTGTTATTCAGAAGATTTTGATGGATTTGCTCATTTTTTTGAGGTACAAGCCCAAGAAGAGAATTTCCATGCGATGAAATTCTTCCGTTTCATCAATGATCGTGATGGTCGAGTAAGAATTCAAGGAATCGAAACTCCGCAAAACGATTATGAGTCGATACTTGATGTATTCCAAAAAGCATATGAACACGAACAAGAAGTAACTAACCGTATCTATAAACTTTCAGACTTAGCAATGGAAGAAAAAGAGCATGCGACAATCAGCTTCCTAAAATGGTTCATTGATGAACAAGTAGAGGAAGAAGCAACATTTAAAACAATCATAAAAAAGCTGGAACGAATTGGTACAGATATAAATGCCCTTTACCAACTCGATGCAGAGTTAGCTAAGCGAGTTTTTACACCACCTACCGAATAATGGAATAATCAAAAATAGGCCCCATAACGGGGTCAATTTTTTTAAAAAAGTTCTATTCTAGACAGCATGGTCATATATTTTATTCGAGGAAACCTATGCAAGGGGTGATCATGTTGTCGGAACAGCCATTTATGAAATTTGAAATACGTGAGAAAGTGAGTCAATTAAAAGAGAATAATAGTTTTTACCAATTAGCCAGTTTAGAGTTACAACCGATTGTTAAAGTTTATGAATCGGAACATAACATAGAAATCTCAGGTTATTTAGTATTGAACGGTGAATTCGTAAAAGATGAAGTTGATGATGAATGGGAAGAACAATATGAACAATCGGATGGAGTCCATTCGGGGTCAATTTTTGACCAGACGGATGAACCATTGAATTTTCAGTATCAAATTCCGATTTCTATTCAAATCCAAGCAGATCGCGTTAAAGAACCTTCAGAAATATTTATCGATATTGATTTTTTTGATTATGAGATTCTATCAGACAATGAGATGGAATTAATTGCTCATGTGAAATTATTAGGTGTTCATCCCTACAAACAACAAGACACACCCGTCGATTTGTCTCTTAACGCCGAAGGGTTAATGGTTGAAGAATCTTCTTCTGACTCCTCTTCAAATGAGCAAGCTTACCAAGAAGGTTCAGCCAATATATCGAATGATCCTGAGAAAAATGAGCAGTCGACAATGCAAAATATGGCGGAAACAGCATCAGAACAAGGGGATGTAGAAGAAGTTAAACAAATGAAAGACAATGAGAAGAAGGAGGAAGATGTTGAACAAGTAGAAGCCAAAGAAGGTCAACAAAAAGAAGTGGAACAAGTAGAAGCAAAAGAAGAGCAACAAGAAGCAATAGATACGATGGAAGAACTAGAGACAGAAGAAATCGTTGCTCTGAAAGAAACGAATTTAGAACCTGTTGATCAGAATCAATCACTTATAGAAGAATCAAAGGATAGTTCAGAACAACTAGCTCCAAAGATGAAAATTGGGTTTAAGAAGAAAGAAAATGCTCCAAAACAAAATGAGTTTATTGGTTCGAATCCTTTGTATTCATTAATTAAAAAGGAAAAACAAGAAAGTATGAGTGAAGATAACTCAGAAAATACGATTGAGCAGCCTTTAAGTATGGAAATAGATGAAAGTCCTACGGATGTAGCTTTTAACAGTAACGAAAAGAAAGAACCAATTGAAGAATCTGTAAAAATTGTCGAAGAGGTCATTCGTGAAAAACCAGTTCAAGAAGGGGAAACTGAACGAATAGAAGAAACACAAGTGAAAGAAAGAGAAGAAGAACAAACAAAGCAAAGGAGTAAAAGTCTATTATACAGTTTATTGCAAGGTAACGAAGAATCACGGACAACAATGAAACTCTATTTTGTTCAGAAGAATGATACCTTACAAAGTATCGCTGAAAAATATCAAATCAAGGTACAAACGATAGTAGAGAAGAATCATTTATCTATCCAAGAGATTCATGAAGGACAAATCCTTTATCTCCCGATTGGAAGGTAAAGAAAGGAAGTTAGCTCGATGACCCAATATCTTCTACATGATCGGATCAAAGAAAATTACGATTTAAACATCGAGAAATGGGATCACTACCAAGGTAGCTATAAACTATATACCAATCGGGGGATTAAATTGGTAAAGGTATGGAATGATAATGAAACACTTTCTAGCGCCTTTCACCTTCGTGAACAATTAGCCTATAGCGGTTTTCGGACCATCGATCGGTTTATTCGTACCACATCAGGTGAGCCATATATTCTTAATGGTGATGAATATATGGTCATTACGGATTGGATCGATGGTCGGATCCCTCAGGTTACCAATAAGGATGATCTGAAAAGGGTCAGTAAACAAATCGCAAAACTTCATATAGGTTTAGCAAAAATTCGTGTTGATCAAGACTGGGAACCATGGTCGAAGCAATTTGACCATGGTTTACAACATTTACACCAGATAAAGGACAAGATTATAACAAAAGGTAAAAAAAATTCTTTCGATGAGGCAATATTGACACACATTGACTCTCAAATTGAACAGATTAAACAAAGTATATTAATGGCAGACAAAGTCGAAAAAAATCATTTTCGCTCTGGTAGAATACCCCAATGGTGTCATGGAAATCTGGACTTAAAATGGTTCCGAATTGATCAGTTTGATGTGCCATGGCTCATCCATTTTGGGATTCCAGTTTATGATATACCAGCGTATGACGTTGCGAAATTCCTTGTCCACTTATATTTGAAGGCAAATTATCAAGAGGAGCCTGTATTTCAATTTTTGAATACCTATCAAGAATTCATCCCTTTAGAAAAAGAAGAGAAACTGTGGATTTTAACCTACATTACATTTCCCCATCATCTTTGGAAATTCTTATACATCCGATATTTAAGTAGATTTTCACAAACACGCTTTGCGAATGAACAACAATATTTTCAATTGATTGACTTACAAAAACATCATGAGCGTCTTTATCGTTCACTCTATCGTTATTTTCAGCTCTAGCACTAGGTGTCGGCTCATAACCACGAATGGTTCAAAGGAGGCCTTACGATGTTTCAAGTTCGTGGCCTAGAAAAGATAGGGATCCATCCCCATGTATTTCGAGAATACGATTTTGAGATTCAACAAGCTGAAATCTACCATTCAACGATCAAATTGACCACACAACTTGGAGAATTTGCTATGAAAAAAACAAATATGAAACCTGAACAATTGGATCGTATGTCAGAAGTATTGAGATATTACGATGATCAACAATTTTTCGTGAATCAGTTGATCCGAAATAAATTTGGCGATCTATATGTACCTGTTGGGGATGGGCTTGTTTATGTAAGGAAATGGGTTGAGGGGGAACATCTGAAATTGAATTACCATCCCCACTTTTTAGCAGCAACTAAGGTTATGGCCAAAATGCATAAATTGGGACTAGACTTCTCGCCAAAACTCTCTAATTACCCAAGTATGAATGAAATTCAGATTCTTCATACTTGGAAACAGAGAATGATCTGGTTAAAAAAATACCAAAAACAATTACGTCGGAAAACAGGGCTATCGACATTTGAACATGTGGTATCTACCTATATTCCTTTTTTAAAGGACTGGGGAGAAGAAGCAATTGAACAGTTAGAACAATGGGTCATTGAATATCATTCGATTGTGAATCAAAGAAAAACAATTTGTCATGGTAATTTTCATCATCGGAATCTTATCCTTCACCAAAGAAAAATCGTTGTTCTAGATTTTCATGAAGTATCATTTGACACACCAGTTCGGGATATCGCTCAATTTATCCGTCATTATATTTTAAATAAGGGAAATCGGATCTTGGCGATGGAATGGTTAGAAGCCTATCAAAAAATAATGCCCTTAAACGAAGCAGAAAAAAGATTATTATCCATTTTTCTTCTTTTTCCTGAACGAATGTTTTCTTTAATAAAAGGGTATGAAGACAAAGAAAAGCATTGGTCAGAAGAAACTTATTTAAAGAAGCTACAAGTTCGTTGGAATCAGATGCGGGAATTACTCTGGTTTATCGATCAAAATCTCAAATAATGTTCATCATGATACTGACATAGATCACAAAAAACAAAAACAAAATAAAGACGTCAACTGGTGTAGGAAAAAACATCGTTCGTAAAAACTGAAGAATAATTAAAGGAAATAAAATCACGCGAAATGCTTCCCGAAATTTTTTGTATTTATCCATGGTTCTCACTCCTAGTATATCGGTACTTCTATCCATATGTTATGATCTAATTTTTCATTTCGTTCTTGCCCATAAGAAGCAAATCGATCTTCAACGTTCGTTTTTGAAAGATGATACCTTGTTACCTTAGTATGAGTAAAATTATTGTGGGAGAAAAAATAACCTCTTCATCCAGATAACGGAATTTCTGTTGTCTGGATGAGGAGGACACTAAGCGTAAGCA